>JANOVN010000360.1:0-15299 GCA_031417455.1 Hyphomicrobiaceae bacterium
GCCCAAGGCTAGTGGGACGTTGCGGGTTGCACTCGTATCGCCGGGTGGCGTAGCGCTCGACCTGCACGTCATTGAACCCAACGCATGGTTTGGCGGTCCGAGCGGCCATATCTCCAACCTCAATCGCAATGAAGACCAAAGCCGAGGCGCCGGTCGGGTTCAGACATTTGGCGACGGATTTGGCGCAGCGCGGACTGTCGTCTACACAATCGACGCAGCGCGCATCGCGCCGGGCGGCGTTTTGAACGCGTTCGTGAACCCGTCCGCGAGTGACGCCAAAGGTAGTGCTGCGTGCACGCAGGACGCCCAGAAGGGCGAAGAACCGAAAGTCGAGTATCAGGTGCTGATCCTAAGAACATCGCCGCAGTCCGATGACGTCCAACGCGAGACCAAAGCGTTTTCGATGGGGATCAGCCCTTGCGGGGCAAATGCGGGTGGTGCCCGGAGTGAACGCATCATTGTGAGGAACTGATGATAAAGGGTCAGCATAAGACGACGTTGATACCAGTAGCGTGAAGGCCCTCGTCATGACAGTCAATCGCCGCGCATTCTTGAGGCAGATCGCATCGGGTCTGGCCGTTGTGTCCGGGGCGGGAGGGGCGGCGCGCGCCCAGACGGTTGCTGGCGCAAAAGCAGGATCGAGTGCGCGGGTGGTCATCGTCGGCGCGGGCTCGGGCGGGGCGACGTTGGCAACGTATCTGCGGCGGTTGGCACCTGAGATTTCCGTCACGCTCATCGAACGCAATGGCAAGCTGATTACAGGGTCGTTTTCCAATCACGTTCTCGGCGGCTTCAAGGGCATCGAGCAAGTCACCCATTCCTACGATGCGCTCAAGGCACGCGGTGTGACTTTCATGCAAAGCGTGGCCGTCGACGTCGATACAACCCGCAAGGTCGTGACCCTGCTCGATGGGCCAAAGGTCAGCTACGACCGTCTCGTTTTGGCACCCGGTGTCGATCTCAAATTCGAAGCTATCGCAGGGTATTCGCCTGAAGTCGCAAAATCAATTCCACATGCCTGGCGTGGCGGCGAACAGCTGCTGCTCTTGCGGTCCCAACTGCAGAGCATGGCCGATGGCGGGACGGTGGTTATGTCGATTCCTGCTGACCCATTTTCGGGCCAGCTAGCAGCCTACGAGCGGATTTGCATCATCGCCCATTACCTCAAAACGCGAAAGCCCAAGTCCAAGCTGATCGTGCTGGATGCCAATACCGGCTTTGCCATGCAGGAAATCTTTTGCGCGGCGTTCAAGTCGTATTACACGGGCGTTCTGGAATTTGTTCCATCGACGCCGACAGCCAGCTTCGACGTCGCATCCGTGGATCCGAATGAGAAAATGGTGATGACCCGGAGCGGCATTGGGTTTAAGGGCGCTGTTGTCAACATCATCCCCCCTCAGACAACGGGAGGAATTGCGTTGCGTGCTGGATGTGTCGAAGCCGATTGGTGTCCAGTCGATCCAGCGACCTTTGCCTCGCGCAAAGTGAAGGATGTCCATGTGATCGGCGATGCCGCGCTGGCCGCCGAAATGCCTAAGACAGCGTTTGCCGCCAACAACCAAGCTAAGTTGCTTGCAGATCATTTAGCGCAGACGCTGGCCGGCAAGGAGAGCTTTCCAGTGCGCATGCGCGACACCGTTTGGTCGTTTGTAGCACCCGACGATTTCATCAAATACGGTGGCGCCTATCTGCCTGGAAAGAAAGAGGGCCGCAGTCTGTTGATCGGCGCGGACCGGTTTTCATCTGACGCCGCCGATGATCGCGCCGAGCGGCGCGGGAACGTCGATGAGGCCGCAGGATGGTACTCAGGTATCACCGCCGACATGCTGGGGGCTGCGGGGTAGCTCATGGCGGTGGTTGGCAAGGATATGAAACGACGCGAGCAGATGAGAGCGCGTGCGGCGGCCTGCGTATTGGCGCTGGGCACGTTGACAGGTCTGGGTGGAACCGCCGTTGCCGAAGAGGTTCGCATAGTTCGCCGCGACGGCAGCGAGGTCTTGGGCACGCTGAAATCGTTCGAAGACGGCGTCTATGTGATCGCAACCCCACAAGGTGAAGTGAGCGTCGAAGTCGGCAAGGTCGCCAGGCTGGATGTTTTGGGTGTGCCCCAGCCTGGACCCAATCCGGTACCGGCCCAGCCTGTAGCAACGCCCGCGCCACCACCCGCGCCAACAGCAGTGGTGACGCTCAATGCGATGGCACCCCAGCCCGATTTGAGCGGCGGTTCAATCACGCTAAGCGGGTCGCGGTCCTTGGGTGAAATGGCGATCCGGCAGCTCATCGAGGCTTATGCGCTTCGCGGCGGGGCCAGCAAACCGGTCTGGGGGCAGCGTAACGCTGGCAACGACCGCACGTTCGTCGCGCAAACCAGCAACGACAAGACATTTACTGCCGAGGTCAAATTGCGCGGCACGGCGGGGGGGATCGAAGACTTGATCAGCGGCACCGCAGACGTCGCCATGCTGGAGCGGCCTATGACGCCCGAGGAGGCCAAACGCGTAGCCGCGGCAGGACTGGGCGATCCGCTTCAGTCTGACCAAGAGGCGGTCATCGGACCGTCGGCGGTCATCGTTCTGGTGCATCCTTCCAATCCGGTGAAGAGCCTGTCGATGCTTCAGTTGAGCGATATTTTCGCGGGGCGGAGTCGCAACTGGAGCGAGGTCGGCGGTACCAACCGGCGCATTCAGGTGCTGGCGCCCAATGCCGAGAGCGCGTTGTTTGATGCAGTCAAGGCCGGGACCGGTAAAGGCTTCGAGGTCCTGCCATCGGCGCGATTAGTGGCATCCAGTCTCGAGACCGCCGATCTGGTGGGGGCCGATCCTGCAGCCATCGGACTTGCCCATTCCGACTACCGCGGCAATGCGTCGGCGCTGTCGTTGACTACCCAATGTGGCCTATCTTACGAGCCCAGCGAATTCCAAATAGCGAGCGAAACCTATCCGTTTGCCAGCCGCCTCGTTTTGTACACGACAAACAGGGCCTCCAAGCAGGTCAAGGACTTCGTCGCCTTCGCGCAATCGAGCGGGGCCCAACGCATGCTGCAGGAGAAGGGCTTTGTAAGCCTGACGCCGGTACTGTCACCCAAGGGATCGGTTAAATTTGACCGGACGGCTGCAACCAAGATGACCGGCGCAAGTGTGCGGTTTGCAGATGTGGTTGGCACGTTTGTTGAAAACGCGGCCCGCCTGTCGTTGACCTTCCGGTTTGATGCACAAGGGGCCGCTCTTGACGCGCGCGGGCAAACGGACCTGACCCAACTCGTCGAGTACGTAGCAAGCGGCGCGCTCGGCAAGCGCACACTGTCACTGGTCGGATATTGGGACAGCACGGGTGATTTTATCGACGATGTCACTCAGTCGAAGGCGCGGGCGGTGATGGTAGCTGAGGCGCTGAAGAAAAAGGGGCTGAACATCGAGCGGTTGTTCGGTTTTGGCCCTCTGCTGCCCGTCGAGTGCGACGGCGCAGGCAGCCGTGCGCATCGCAACCGTCGCGTGGAAGTGTGGGTCGAGTGATGCGCAGCGTTGGTTTGGCGCAAATGAAAGACTGGCGTCGAACGGGTCTGGCCAGTTGGGCAGTGCTTGTTCTTGCGCTCGCGTTCCTGGGGCCGTTGGCGAGCGGGCCGCTGCGTGCAGAGCCCGGCAGCGATAAGGTCTTGCGGTCTGGAGAGCGGCTCGCATTCGAGTGCCTGACGTGTCACCGGCGCGACGGCAAGGATTCTGGAATTCCTGGTGTCGTCGAGATGAGCGAGACGGACATCGTTACAGCGCTGGCGCTTTATAAGACCGGGTTGCGGACCAACAAGGTGATGGTCTCGGTCGCAACTTCGCTTGACCAGGGGCAAATGCAGGCGGTGGCACGGTATTTGAGTTCGCTGGGCAAGCGCTAGCCAGCCAGCATCAGGGTGCTCCGTATTCGTTCAAAATAATCTAATCCCGGCAATAAGTTAGTTCGAGCCCGGAGAAGTCTGCCGGTGCTTGATTGATCGCACTCGCGATGCAAAAATCCACATTTAAAACGTAATTCTGAACGAGCATTCATAAGATAGTTTTTGCGTGTGGTAATAATGATCGTTGCGTTGTGTGCGTCGTTAAAAACCTATGTTGTGTTGCCTGCGGAAGCGCCTGAGCGTTGCTGCGCAATCGCTGCCGTCATGTCCACGCGCCAAGCGGGGTGGGCATGAAGTTCGACCCCGTACCGGCACGCGCTCTCGGCGCCCAGCCCAACTCCGCGACGCAGGTAAGCCAGACAGGGTTCAACGACGGCCGGATCGGCGGAAAACTAGAGTATGCGCGCGCCCGGTTGCTGGATCTGGCGACCGAACTCGCGCCGCGACTCGACAGTCTCGCTCAGCCGTTGTTGACGCAATCCCAAAAGGTGCTGGAGCGGCGGACGTGCCGGATCGCAGTGATCGGCCAGATCAAGGCAGGCAAGAGCACGTTCATCAATGCCCTCGCTGGCAGGCCCGGGCTGCTGCCGGCCGATATCAATCCCTGGACCGCCGTCGTAACTCTCCTCCAGTTTCGCAATTGCGCTACGCAACCTGTTCCAGCCGCGCGGTTCCAGCTCTTTTCAGCGAGTGAATGGAACAATCTGGCCGAAGGCGCTGGTCGTCTTCGCGAATTGACCGAGCAACTCATTCCCGATTTCCGCCCTGATCTGCTCAAAGCGCAATTCCAGTTGATGCGGGCGCGAGCCGAGCGCCGCCTGGGCCCATCGTTTGCCAAGTTGCTGGGTGAAACCCATAGCTTCGAGCAGATCACGCGCGATCTGCTGACGGACTACGTCAGTGCTGGCGATGACTTTACCAAAGGCGATGGACCCGCGCCCCGCTCTTGCTATTCCGATATTACGCGGACTGCCGAATTGTTTTTTTCCGAAGGTCCGTTTGCGTTTCCGATTACGCTGATCGATACGCCCGGCACCAACGATCCATTTCTGGTTCGTGACGAGATCACGCGCCGCAGCCTCGAAAATCCCGACATCTTCATTTTCGTGATTTCGGCGCTACAGCCTTTGACGTCCACCGATATCTCGATGTTGCGCCTGATCAACGGGCTGCACAAGGATCGTATCCTCGTCTTCGTCAATCGGGTCGATCAATTGGCGGACCCGGTATTGGATGGCGGCCGGATCAAGCTCCGTGTCGAGCAGCGCTTACAGCAGGAGTTTCCAGCCCTCGATATTCCGGTCGTACTTGGCAGCGCTGCCTGGGCCAACGCCAGCCTTCAGGCGCAGTCGCTCAACGTCGCCGCTGCAACGCGCGCATTGACGCCGGCTCTGTTGGCGGCAAACGGCTTGCCAGCGTTGCGCGAGCCGCAAATGAGCGGACCTGATTTGCATGATCGGGCTTACGTCGCGCACGCGCTTTACGTGGCGGCGGGCTTGCCCAAAGTTGGGGTGGCGCTCAACAAGATGATTGGAATGAGCGCGAGTGCCGCGCTGCTGATCCATATCGGCACGTGCTTACTGGAATTGGCGAAGGGCAAGGAAATCGCGCTTCGGATAGAGCTCAATTCTTTGAGCGGCTTGCTGCAATCGCGGCAGGCGGAGACGTCAGCATTTCAAGATAAGGTCGCGCAAGAGCGCCAGGTCCTTGCCGAACTCGATAAACGGGCCGCGCACTTGCACGCGGTTCTGGACGAGATTGAAGGCCACCTTGGCGAGATCGTGACCGTAAACATCAAACCGATGCGTCGTGAACTCCACAATATTGTCAAAGGTTTTGCCCAGGACAAAGCCGAAGGCATTGAGAAAGCGCTGCGCAAACACGACGGGCGGGACCGTTGGGTTTGCAATGTCATGCCGCTCCGTGAGGAGCTAGAAGCTTGCTACCTGCGCTGCTGCGGCCAGCTTGGAACCGAACTGACTGGCATCGAGAACGAGATCCAGCCGGTTCTGCGTCAGGCCGTGGAAATGTTGATGCCGGGTTCTGGGGCGGATCTCGACAACCGCCCGCGCAGCGTCACCATTCATCGCCCGAGCCTACAGCCGCTCCGCCAGACGGTGGTGCTCGATCTCAGTGTTGCATGGTGGAAGGTCTGGTTTGCAGCGCGACCCGATCCGGCCGGTCGGGCAGAGCATCTGCGCCAAATGATCGAAACCGATTTCGCCCCCATCACCGCCGAACTCGTCCGTGAAGCAGAATCCTATTTCGGTTGGTATATCGCACACACTTTGGACAAGGCACGCGCGGTCGCCGAAAGCATGCTTGCAAATGTGCGCCGTAGAAACGAGCAGATCATTGCGGAATTCGAGCATTGGCAGCGGCAAGGCGAGCAGCCGGGCGAAGAAGATTTCGAAGCCAAGCAATGCCGCCGCGCAGTTGATTTATCAGGCGAACGAGCACGACTGGCGGCCGATATAGGCGAGTTAAGCGCCTTGTTGACCTCTTTGAATGCGACGATGGAAACTGGGATTTGAGGGAAAACATGACAACCATGCCTATTCTCGAATTATCCGATCGCAGCGGCCTTGCATCTGCGCGCCGCCGGGGGCGGATTGTCGAACGCCAACCGTCCGCTTCAATTGATCGTCTGGCCGTCCGGCTGACGAACCAGCTGTCTCGGGCTCTGCGCATATCGGTGTTGGGTGAATACAATTCCGGCAAGTCGGCGCTGATCAATGTCTTGATCGGGACCCAGGTCTTGCCCACGAGCGTCGAAGCAAACACCCGGCTGCCGGTCCGGATCTTTCAGGCGGCGCGGCCATCCCTTGCCGTCGAGATGGCAGACCGCGAACGATTTGTGGTTCCCGCCGATCAGTTCGATCCATCGTTGCTGGACACCGCGGCGATGCTCCATGTCGGCCTGCCGCTGGGCCGGTTGGAGTCGTTTGAGGTGATTGACACGCCGGGCCTTGCATCGGGCGATCCTGAAATGTGCGAACGTGCCTTGGACACCTGCCGCCAATCCCATCTCGCCATTTGGTGTTCGACGGCCATGCAGGCTTGGAAGGCGAGCGAGCTTGGGGCGTGGCAGAGCCTGCCTAAGCGGCTGCGAAGCAATGGCATTTTAGCGGTGACGTTCAAAGACGCCATTGAATGTCGCGAAGACGAGGGACGTCTGTGGAGCCGGATCAACGCCGAGGCAGCACCCCATTTCAAAAGGGTCGTCATGGTCTCGGCCCGCGATGGCATAGCCGCACGCCAGATGTCCGACAGCGTCGAAAGCGATCGCCTTTGGCATGAGAGCGGCGCGGCGGAACTTTCGAAGGCCGTCGATGATGCTGTCTCGTCGCTGATCATCAAACGTGTGCGTGGTGCAGAGCAGCTCTTGCATGCGGCCATGTCGGGCCACGCGCGGCACACGTTATCGGCTTAAACACCTGTCCACATCCCGCCAATGAAAATGCGCGCCCCAGTTGTTGACTGGAGCGCGCACTGATTGGCTGGGAGCTGAGATTCTACTTTGACGCTTTGCGGTTGGCGATCAAGTCGTCGACCACGCTGGGGTCGGCAAGCGTCGAGGTGTCGCCGAGGCTGCCGAATTCATTTTCGGCGATCTTGCGCAGGATGCGGCGCATGATCTTACCCGAACGCGTCTTGGGCAGTCCGGGCGCGAACAAGATCACGTCGGGTGAAGCGATCGGGCCTATTTCCTTGCGGACGTGGGCCACGAGTTCCTTGCGGACGGCGTCCGTTGCTTCGACGCCCTGCATCAAGGTGACGTAGGCGAAGATGCCCTGCCCTTTGATTTCGTGCGGGTAGCCAACGACGGCTGCTTCCGAGACGTGCTCATGCGAGACGAGCGCGCTTTCCACTTCGGCGGTGCCCATGCGATGGCCCGACACGTTGATGACGTCGTCGACCCGGCCAGTGATCCAGTAGTAACCGTCCTCGTCGCGGCGGCAACCGTCGCCGGTGAAGTACTTGCCGGGGTAAGCCGAAAAGTAGGTCTGCTCGAACCGTTCGTGATCACCGTAAACGGTGCGCAGCTGTCCGGGCCAGCTTTGCGGTATGACGAGGTTGCCTTCGCAGGCACCCGTCAGAATAACGCCGTTCGCGTCGACGATTTCAGGCACGACGCCGAAGAACGGCTTGGTCGCAGAACCAGGCTTGAGGTCGGTAGCACCCGGCAACGGTGAGATCAGGATGCCCCCGGTTTCGGTCTGCCACCACGTATCGACGATCGGGCAGCGGCCATCGCCGACCACGCGGTGATACCACGTCCAGACTTCGGGATTGATCGGTTCACCGACCGAGCCCAGTAGGCGAAGCGACTTGCGGCTCGCCTTCTTGACCGGCCCTTCGCCCTTCTGCATGAGCGACCGGATGGCGGTTGGCGCGGTATAGAAGATGTTGACCTGATGCTTATCGACGACGTCCCAGAACCGGCTATCGGAGGGATAATTCGGGATGCCTTCAAACATCAGCGTGGTCGCGCCGTTGGCGAGCGGCCCGTACACGATGTAGCTGTGGCCGGTGACCCACCCGACGTCGGCGGTGCACCAGTAGATGTCGCCTTCGTGGTAGTCGAAGATCATCTCATGGGTCATGGAGGCGTACACGAGGTAGCCGCCGGTCGTGTGGACGACGCCCTTGGGTGCACCCGTCGAGCCGGATGTGTAGAGGATGAAGAGCGGGTCTTCGGCCTTCATTTCCGTCGGTTTGCACTCCGGCACGGCCTTGGCCACTTCCTCATGGTACCAGTAGTCACGGCCGGGCTGCATGGGGATGGTGCCACCCGTTCGCTTGACGACGATCATGGACGTGACGACGCCGGCGGCTTTTTTGGCTGCTTCGTCGGCGTTGACCTTCAACGGGACTTTACGACCGCCGCGCAATCCTTCATCGGCGGTGATGACGACTTTGGATTTACAGCCGACGATTCGGCCGGCAAGGGCGTCGGGGGAAAAGCCACCGAAAATGATCGAGTGAATGGCGCCGACGCGCGCGCAGGCTAGCATCGCGTATGCAGCTTCAGGGATCATTGGTAGATAGATCGAGACAGTGTCGCCCTTCTTGACGCCATGGGCTTTCAAGACGTTGGCCAGACGGCAGACTTCGTCGTGAAGTTCTTGATAGGTAATGTTCTTGGATTCAGACGGGTCGTCGCCTTCCCAGATGATGGCGGTCTGCTGTGCGCGTTTGGCGAGGTGGCGGTCGATGCAGTTCATCGCAACATTGGTGGTACCGTCGCCAAACCATTCGATGGAAACCTTGCCGGGATCAAACGACGTGCGCTTAACCCAGGTATAGGGTTTGATCCAATCGATGCGGCGGCCCTGCTCGCCCCAGAAGGTTTCTGGGTCCTTGACCGACTTGGCGTACATTTCTTCGTATTGCGCAGCGTTGACGTGAGCCTTTTTTGCCCACTCCGCAGGTACTTTATAAAGACCGTCTGACATGAGTTCCTCCTTGGAGAGCGAACGCTCGTTGGCCGAGCTGTTGATCGAAGTATGAATGAAACAGACCCGCAGTTTGTGCGGCCTGTCGTGACTTAAGGCCCGTTTGGCTTTGGTTCCCCGGCGGGGCAGGGACGGAGGAAAAAACCATTCCGGTAGCGCGCCGAGCGGTATTGCAGAAGACTGCAAGCCCGCTCAGCTGATTTTCGTGCCTCTATCAAAAATGCCGAAAATACCAACGAATTCAAGCGCTACTTAGGCCGTGCTTGGACACGGCTGGTAACCGTAAAGTTTCAGTTTGGACCGTCGGTCACGTCCGCGTCGAGACGACTGTCAAGCCTTTGGCTTAATGCTGCTTTGAAGCGCTTCACCAACGGTGCGGCCCAATTCCTGGGTTTGCTGGGCGTAGGTCTGCATTTGAGCTTGGGCAAACCGGGTCTGAAGCGCGAGGACTTCTTGCATGTCCTTGGCTTTGGCGATTTCTGCGGCCAAGGCAAAGCCAGCTTCGGCGTTGGTCTTGGCATAGGCGCTCGCGCGTTCCTGGACCGTCTTGAAGCCGCTGGTCATCTGGTTGGCCGGGAGGCTCTTGGTCCACATGCCCATGGCTTGGGTCATGGCATCGGTGAATTGCTTATAGGCAGCCTCGGCTTGAGCGACGTTTTTTTCGGCGATTTCGCGCAGTTCCTTGGGCAGTTCGAATGGGCTCTGTGTCATTGTCTTACTCGTGTTCGTTGTCTTGGCCTTCCCGACCGGGGGCATAGAGCGCGTGCTCCAACAAGGTGATAGTACACGAGGTGCGACAAATTGGGAGTACGAGTTTCGGGGCCGAACACCGTCTACTTTCGTTCGGTCTTAGTGAGAGCATCGCGCTCGCGCCGCAGGAGCGCAATGGCTTTCAGGAGTTGCTGCAACTTTGGCCCAGCGTCACCATAGGCATCGCGGGCGGCGTAGTCGCGGTCATGGCGGCTGATCTCGTCATCGATCTGGGAGAGACGCTGCTGGCTGGTGTCGTTGGTCATGGCTGCTGGCTCGTCGCGTCTTCAAGGGGTTGCATCAGGTTAGCCCCGCCTGCCACCGCATTAAGCCGCGAGCGACGAAGATAAGGGAGGCCGCGCTCAGAACAGCTTCCGGGACGACGGCCTTTTGCCAGCTTGCGCCATTTGCCATCGACCGTCCTCATCATCTGGTTGCGCCGTGCAAGTTCGTATCGACTACGGTTCCGCGATGGAGCCGAGATAGGTCAAGATGGAACTGATGTCGGCTGGGGGAAACACGAACTGCGGCATCGCCGGATGGCCGGTCATAATCCCTTCTGCCAGGGATTCGCTCAGGTTTTCGAGCGGATATTTGTGGCTGAGCCTGCGAAACAACGGGGCCTTTGCCAACGGACTGTCACCGGTCTTGCCGGTGGCGTGGCACGCCCCGCAGCTGGCCTCAAGCAGCAAGCGGCCACGATCAATCGATGGTTCGTCTTGGGCTGACGCACCGCCCATCGAGCCGATAACAAGAGCCCAGAAGGCGGCCAGCCGGATCAGTGCGTGCATGCGATAGCGATCCTCGAAGGTGTCGTTCGTCTGGTTTACGACGGCGTCGGATACTTTGGTTTCTCGGGCGGTTTGGTCGATGGCTGGAGCGGCGGAAGCGACTTGTCGGCACGCAAGCTATCGATATAAGCGATCAGGTTTTGGATCTCGGGGTAGGACAGCTTCATGTCCGGCATGGGGGCATGCGGAGCGATCAAGACCCGCTCAATGTTCGCGCCGGTCTGGCCGGGCTTGTTGGCGATCCCGCTGAACGAGGGGATGCCGACCGTGACCGTGTTACCCACCGCGCCCTCGATCAGATGGCAGTTGGTACACAGGGTCTGAGCGAGTTTCAGGCCCTCGTCGGGAGTTGCGACAAACGCTGGATCTTGGGCAAACGCCTGCGTGCAAGATACTGATAGTAGGCCAGCGACAAGGGCAGCGATCCTAAGCCGGACTTTGACATCGGGTTTGATGGCGTACGGCACGCTTGTCCCTCCATGCGCAATTGCACCGGGGCAAAATAGGCCCCGGTACCAAGCCAAACACGAATCGGACGCGGTGAGATTGCTCCGGATCAATCTGCCCGGTTAACCGCTATTTCGCTAGGCGGAGCCGACTGAGCGGGATCGAGGGCAACCCAAGCCCGAGGGTCGAGGTAGGACTGGCGCATCACGAACCGGTAAGATGTACGGCTCCACAGCTTGATGTCGTCGGTTTTGTTGTCGAGAATGAAATCGCCTTTGCCGGTGCGTGCGGTCAGCACGGCATGACCTTCCATCTTTTCATCGCGTACGACCGTGATCAGGAGCGCGCTCGGTGGCCAACCGGCTTGGATCAGCAGGTGGCGCTTGAGGAGAGCATAGTCCTCGCAATCACCCTTGCCGTTACGTGGCATCGTCCAATAATCCGAGACGCCGTACAGCTCCATATCGGTAACCGGTTCAATACTCCGGTTCACGCCCAGGTTAACCTCGGTCAGGGTCTCAAATTGTTCGGCGGTCGTTTCAAAACGCGCGTCCACCGTCCGGCGCTTGGCGCACTCTTCGGCAAATTCATCGCAAAAACGCCAGAAGGCATAGGGTGGGTCCGTCGGTCCGAACGCGCGCATGACGTTGGATTTAGTGTCCTGGCCGTGGGTAAGCGTAATCGGATTGGCGCGCGATGGTGCCATCGAACCGCCGCTCGCAAGTAACGCTACAAGGATCACACGACCGACGCGCATCACACTCAAACTCCGCACTCAATCAGGGGTTCAACCAAAGTGGGCTTGCATGTCTTGAGCATCCAGAATTTCCATGAACTGGATGCCGATGCCCTCGGAATGGTGGCGCACGACGCGTGCACGCAGCCGCGACAGCCAGACTTCGTCGCCCAGATCGGGACGGGCCTTGCACGCCAGCGACGCCCCCGACAGGGACACGTCGAGGATCAAGCAGGGTATGAACCCGCCAGCGCTCAGGGTCAGGTTGACGTCACGGTTTGCGATCTTCAGACGCTCGTGTTTCCGGGCGGCGGCACCAATCAAGTCGCCTTCGTTGAGCATCCAGGTGATTTGGGCGGCGAGCTTCTCGCGCTTATGCTGGGTGGCGTTGAGCTTCATGGCAAAGCCATCCGCCCAGGTTCGCAATACCGGCCCTTCCAGGCCGCCGAACTGGCCGATGTAGGCGATGACTTTTTCACCGGGCACGATGCTGGCGGGAAGTGGACCATCCACGGTGAGGGCTAGGCCGCCGACCGAAATGTCCTTGATGTGGCAGCCGTATTCTTCTTTGTTGGCGCACATGAAGCGGCCGGACAAAGTCACGGCATAGCGGCGATGAACGCGCCGTTCGTTTTCGTCCTCGTCGATGACGGCGACATGTATTTGCCGTGCTGACGCGGTGGAAATCGACATGGAATAACCCGCACTATCTGAAACTGGTAAGGCGAGCGATGCCGGTAACGGCTGGTGGCTCGCGGTCCTGGATCAGAATGAACGTGCGGGATTAAAGTTTACCTAACCGGTGCTTCAATTCGTACTTGACGGGTCGTCAAGATCGGCGGTCCCAGGGACTAATCGTCCCACGATTTCGTGAGGCCGCCGTCGTAGACGCGGAATTGGCGGCGTTCGGACCGGACAATGCGGGCCTTGCGGACGTGTGGCAGGAAGGGCGCTTGGCGATGGAGCGCTTCGATGATCGATTGAGGTCGGCCGTTCGGCCAGATGATCTCGGAGCGTTCGAGGGTGCGCTTGGTCAAGACTTCGTGGCCAAGCCATGCTGGAGGATGGAGAGGGGACATGGCCCCGAGTATCCGGTCGACGCTATCGCGGGTGTGAATGAGAGGAAGAAGAATGATTTCAAACGGCGTCGAGTCCCGGGTTGCCGGGCGCGCCTCGATGTCCAGAACGCCGACGCCGCCTTGGGTTGTTACAACCGATAGCAGCCGTTCTAAAGAGAGACGATCATCCTCATCCCAACCATCGAGGAAGTTCGTATCGCGAAATTCCTGGCCGAACGCCTCACAAATTGCGGTGCCAGCCAGCCTGAACCGGTAGGTGTCGTTGCTGGAGCGCTCCAATATGAATGTGTTGGGGAGGATGCCGCCAATTAGCGACGGCTCGATTTCAAAGCGGCGGGGAGCCATGCGATCACCGCGGACCTCGTTCCAGTAGCTGTATAGGGTCTGGGTTATCTTGTGTTTCATAATGGCCCAACAAATAAACTGTGTCGCGACGGTCCCAGCGGCAGCCCGCATGAAGAGTTCGCTGTTTTGCTCTCAGTCCGGTTTCGTTCCAAATCGCGTCGGAGTGCAGCGCGTGTAGTGTCCCACGCTCATCGTTGGCCCGTGGTTGAGATGCGTAAGAGCAGCTTTTGTGCCATACGTAGGCAAGGCGCGGTGGCACGGGTGTGCTGGGGGGCAGGCCTGGACCGTTGGTGTAACCAGAAAGATGTAGATCCGTGACCGAACCCACGCGCCGCGAGCCATTGCAAACGCGCCGCGAGCCGGTACCCACGCGCCGCGAGCCGGTGTTCAATGTTCCCGGCATCGTGCTGGCAATGCTCGGGCTGATCGTGGTTATCCATGTCGCGCGGTTGGGACTTAACGAGGCCGACGACAATTTCGTCGTGCTGGCGCTGGCTTTTATCCCGGACCGCTACACCGCCCATCCGCTGGCTTGGCCGGGTGGGGCGCTCGCGACCTGGCTATCGCCCATCACGCATATGTTGTTGCATGGTGATGCAACCCATCTGGCGTTGAATGGGGCATCGCTCGCCGCCTTTGGGGCCATTATTGCGCGGCGCGTCGGCGCAATACGGTTCTTACTCTTTACCCTCGTGTGCGGCAGTGCAGGTGCATTGACGTTTTTGGCCTTCAACTGGGGCGTTCAGTCACCGCTGATCGGAGCGTCCGGCGCGATTGCGGGGATGATGGCCGTCGCCTTGCGGTTGCTGTTCAGCGCCATCGACGTTTCACCCAATGGATTTGCCGGCGACCTCATCCGCCGCGCGCCGCAATTGGTGCCGATGAAGACCTTGCGGGACACGCTGATGGACAAGCGGATGCAATCGGCAACGGCGATTTGGCTGTGTATCAACCTTCTGGCAGCCTACGGCATGGCAACACCAGCCCAGGCAGGCGTCGTCGCTTGGGAGGCCCACATCGGCGGGTATTTTGTAGGCCTGCTGCTGTTTGGACTTTTTGATCGTCCTGCGGCACAGATCCGTGAAGATGAAATCGGCGTTTCCGCCAGTCTAGATGGGCCCAATCGCACGTAAACGCTCCCCGGATCACTTGCTTTTGCGCGCGAAGTGTCGCAGCATCGCGGCCTAAGCTGCTCCACCAAAAATGCGGCACTGGAGGAACCTCGATGAATGTTGCGACGATCTTGAAATCCAAGGGGCGGACGGTTACCACGGCGCGGGCCGAATCGACGCTTAAGGAAGTTGCGGAACTCCTCGCATCCAAGAAAATCGGCGTTGTTGTTATTGCCGGCGAAGCGGGCCGCGTAATCGGGATCCTCTCGGAGCGCGACGTCGTGCGTCTGATTGCGGACAAAGGACCTGCAGCCCTCACCTTGACCGCCGGCGATGTCATGACGCGCAATGTCATCTCGTGCGAAGAAAAGAGCACGCTCGACGAACTCATGGAAACCATGACGACAGGTCGATTCCGTCATATTCCAGTGGTCGAGCGCGGCGAACTGGTCGGCCTGGTTTCCATCGGTGACGTCGTGAAATACCACCTCGCCGATATGGAACTCGAAGTGTCAGCAATGCGCAGCTATTTGACCACCGGTTGAGGTCAGTCCCCCGCTCAGTTCAAGCGTTGTTCAATCCACGTCGCGCAAAGCCATGCTGCCGCTAGGTGGGGCCCCCAACGGCACGCTCCTGTAAAAGCAGGAGCGTGATCCCGTGTGGCAGGCAGCACCCGCTCCGTCGACGTGGACCT
>JANOVN010000361.1:0-2670 GCA_031417455.1 Hyphomicrobiaceae bacterium
AAAACAACGGCAGGTGCCACACACCCCAGACCACGCCGATGATGAGGCTCGCGGCTCGCCAACCAAGTTTATCGGCGAGCGCTGACATGGCGTAACCGCGCCAGCCGAACTCCTCGCCAAGTGGTCCGCCCACCAGCAATATGAGTCCAAAGTTCGCGATGGCCAATGGGATGTGGTCGGCCGCCGTGAATACCGGCATCTCGCCACCTATCGCCCTGTGAATGCCGAGCGCCAGCAGCATCACAGCGGGCGGCAGTGCGAATGCGAACGCAAACCAGCGCCAGCCTATGCGCCAGTTGAGGCAGCGTGCGAGCCAGCCGCGAAACTCCTCGCGTGTGCTGAGAGCCGCAACAATGGCAATACCGGCCAAGCTCGGCCCGAAGCCGGACAGCATCATCAGCGCAGTGCTCAGAGCAGGAAATCGGGCCTGCACGTGCATCACCACAAAGCCGATGCTCCACGACCACGCAAATGCAAGGACGAAGAAGGCGAAAATGGCGAGTTTCGCGCGGGTGCGGTCGTCCAGCAAAGGACCAATTGTCCCCGCTTCCGCTGCCGCCCCTGCCCGCATCAATTGGTCGTTCATGATGCTGCCGCCCCTGGAGCACCAGCGGCCAGCCTCATTTTCAGCCGTCCTTGGACCGCGTCGTAAGCAATCAGGATCAATAGAAGCAGCCCGGCAACCGGCAACCCAAAGTCCTCAGGTATCCCCAACTGCAATGCTGCTGCGAGCCCGACGAGCGACCAGAGCAAAGGAATGATCGAAAGCCATTTCACCCACCGCCCGCGCGCGAGCATCAGCATGCCAATTGTGAAGATCGTGGTCGGGCAAGGCGCCACACCAAACATTGGCCCAGCCATCATTCCGTGGCCTGCCATGATCCCCATGACGGGATAAATCAGCATCGCGTAGACAATGGCGAAAACGCCGCCAACGGACCTCCAGTCTCGTCCGGCTTTGAAATGGAAGTCCGCTGCTTTCACGGCAGCAGCTGCAAACAGAATGGCCTGAAGTACGAAGAATACGGCAAAAATCTTGGCTGCAGGGTTGATCGTCGAGAAGAAGATAAAGTGATAGGCGATCCCGTTGACGGCCCACATCAGGGCCAGGATTATCAGGATCAGTTTCGTAGAATGCGACCGATGTAGCCAGAGCGTTGCGACTGCGACCACTCCTAAACCATAACCGATAATCTGCAGCGGCCATATCGCAGCATTGTAAGCGACGAAGACGCCGAGAAACTGTTCGACGGTGAATGGTGCACTCACGCCAGCACCGCACTGACCGGTCTGCGCGCCGAGAACGGCAGTTCCGGGCCATAGCCGAAACGCACGACGATATCGGGTCGGCGGCCGGCCATGCCGACAAGGCTCGCCAATTCGGGTCGTAGATTAGCAACCTCTACCGGCTGATTGATAAATGCGTGTTTGAGGCCCAGAGCCGTCGCCTGCAACGCGAAGCGTTGGCACGCGCGTCCCGCACGCACCCAGTGCTCCTTGTCGTCACGCTCGGAAACGAACACGGCGATTCCAGCAGACGATCGCAATTGCCCTGCATACTTATCATTCTCACTGTCGGCTTTGAACACCCAATCGAACACGCGTGGCCCGAGCCAGGCTGGCAGGGCGGGGTTGCCGCTTGACGCACTGAACAGGCCGTCGCCTTTGTCGAGTGCTTCGCGAGGACTGAACCGTAGCCAAGTCCTGAGTTCCCGAACAAAGCCAGCGTCTGCCAGCTGAGCGCTGTTGCCCGCGACGACCAGATCACACACACGATCGATCTGCGGGCGGGCCGTGATGAGGATCAGATCGATGCCAGGAACTGACGCAGCGCTCACCAACATTTTCAAGTCGTCGACGCTGACAGGCCTGCCATCGTAGTCGGCGCGTGTCGACTGGCGCTTTGGGATCGCATCGAACAAGGCAGGCTCGTCATTCAGTCCGGCCCCAAATGTGAACACTACGGAGCCGTCGTTGGCGTCATTGAAACTGAGTTCACCCGAGCGTCCGCGCGCTCGAGCTGCAATAGCCAAGTTCTCTGCGGCGCAGCCGAGGCTCGCGAACAGATGATGGTCGTCGGGGTCGACGACAGGAGTGCGCCGGGAAAGATCCGGCAGAACCTCGACGCGCTTGTCGACAATTCGGAAGCGCCAAGGTTGCGAATTATGGCCGCTCGCAGCGAGTGTCGCGTAGCGAACAAGCTCTAATATCGCCGGATCTTGTGACAATGCCGCCCGTGTCGCCGCCACGGCGGCCGCATAATCGTCTAGCGAGCCCATCCGCCGGAGCCCAAACAGGGTTGCGCCAACACCGGTGATAGCCATGGCGCCAGCGCCAATTAGGAACTGCCGCCTCATTCGGTCGACTTGCCGTCGAAATGCTCTTCCTCGGAGTCTGCGTCTGCCTTGGACGCCTGCACGGTTCCATCGCGATGCTCTGGTGGCGCATAAAGCGTATAAAGGCGGAGCGGCTTGTCGCCCGTGTTCACGATGTTGTGGCGAGCACCTGCCGGAACAACGATGCCGACATCGCTCTTGATCTTCGATCGATGTCCGTCGATCCAAACCTCGCCCTTGCCTTTTTCAACACGGAAGAATTGGTCGCGATCAGCATGGGTTTCCTCGCCGATCTCCTCGCCCGGTTGAATCGCCATCAGCACGAGTTGCAGGT
>JANOVN010000362.1:0-4717 GCA_031417455.1 Hyphomicrobiaceae bacterium
ATCTAAACGCACCAGGAGCCTTCGCCCAGATGTCCAATATCCGCCTCCGCGCCACGACCGCACTCGCCATGGCCGGGACCGCTGCATTCGCGCTCTCGTTCGCAGCTGGTCCGTTTGCGAACGCTCAGGATGCCAAACCTGCTGCAGCTCCCGAGGCTGCCGCGTTTTCCGCCGATCAGAAGAAGTCGATCGAAGAGGTCGTGCGGAATTATCTGATGGCCAATCCGCAGATTGTTGCCGAGGCGCTGCAGGCGCTCGACAAGAAAGAGATGGAGCAGAAGGCTGCGGCTCACGAGAAGTTCATTATAGACAACAAGGCGGCGATCTTTGCTGCGCCGACCGACTTCGTGCTCGGCAATCCCAAGGGCGACGTTACGGTCGTCGAGTTCTTCGACTACAATTGCGGCTGGTGCAAGAAGGCGGTCGATGAATTGGTTGCACTGCCCAAGAAGGATGGAAACGTCCGCATCATCTTCAAGGAGCTGCCCGTCTATGGCGGTGAAACGTCGGTCACTGCAGCCAAGGCTGCGATGGCATCGGTGGCCCAGGGCAAGTATCTCGACTTCCACGTGGCCTTGATGCACGAAAAGCGCGTGACCGACGACAACCTTTACAAAATTGCGCAGAAGGCGGGGCTTGATGTCGAGCGGCTGAAAAAGGACATGACGGCTCCCGCTATCGACGCCGCGATCAAGCAGAACATCGCTATCGCGCACACGCTCGGCATCGAAGGCACGCCGGGGTTCCTGGCTGACACGAAGGTTTTCCCGGGCTACATCCCGCCGGATAACTTGGCAACAGCGCTTGCCGCCATCCGCAAATCGGGTTGCAAAGTCTGTTGAGGGCTGCTGGCCTGCCCATCATCGAGGGCCGGCGATCCTGGTTTTTTATTGGATCGGCACGGATGGTCTTTGATTGAACTTTTTAACAGCGGCAGTCCATTGGATTGCCGCTGTTAATCATTGCCGCAAGCGGCTTTCGCTGTTGCGATAAAGCTGTTAGACGGGTCGGCGATGGCAAAACTGATCTATGTCCTCAATGGACCCAATTTGAATATGCTGGGCGTCCGCGAGCCTGCCGTGTACGGCAAGGACTCGCTCGACGACGTTCGCCGCCGGACGCAGGCACGCGCCGAGAAGATGGGCTTGGCTATCGATTTTCGCCAATCCAATCATGAAGGTGAACTCATCACCTGGATCCAGGACGCGCGCGGGAAGGCTGCTGGGATCATCATCAACGCGGGCGGCTATACGCACACGTCGGTCGCCATTCTGGATGCGCTTCAGGCCGCCGAATTGCCCGCAATCGAGGTTCATCTTTCCAATATTTTCCGCCGCGACGCCTTCCGGCACCACTCGTATATTTCGCTTGGCGTCAAAGGCGTGATCTGCGGATTGGGGGCGCGCGGCTATGAACTCGCAATTGAAGCAATCGCCGACCACATCTGACGTTTGGCAACCGCAATTTCAGTGACAGGGACGAACACGGCATGGCAGCCAAAGACGGAAACGATAAAGACACCGCCGAGCAGAAGCTGATCCGCGACCTCGCCGCGCTATTGAATGAAACGGGCTTGAGCGAAATCGAGATCGAGAAGGCCGGTCTCAAGGTGCGCGTGGCGCGCACGCTGCATATCGCGGCAACGGCAATGGCTGGACATGCAGCCCCTGCGGGCGCTGCGGCAGTTGCCTCTGCCCCCAGTGACCCGGCCAAGCATCCCGGCGCCGTGAAGTCGCCGATGGTCGGTACGGCATATCGCTCGGCTGAACCTGGTGCTGCAGTGTTTGTGGAGATCGGTTCGCGGGTCGCCGTTGGCGATCCGCTGCTCATCATCGAAGCGATGAAGACGATGAACCAGATCCCGGCGCCGAAGGCTGGTACGGTCACCGCCATCCTGTTTGAAAACGGTCATCCCGTCGAGTTCGGCGAACCCCTCATGATCATCGAGTAAACTCGCAATGTTCGATAAAGTCCTGATCGCGAACCGTGGCGAGATCGCATTGCGCATTCAACGCGCATGCAAGGAACTGGGTATTGCGACTGTCGCCGTGCATTCGACCGCCGACGCCGACGCCATGCATGTGCGGCTCGCAGATGAAAGCGTGTGCATCGGACCGCCACCCGCATCCGAGAGCTATCTCAACATTCCGCGCCTGCTGGCTGCGTGCGAGATTACCGGCGCGGATGCGATCCATCCCGGCTATGGCTTTTTGTCGGAAAATGCGCGGTTTGCCGAAATCCTCGAAGAGCATAATCTGACGTTCATCGGGCCAACCTCTGAACACATCCGCATCATGGGCGACAAGATCGCCGCCAAAGATACGGCCCGAAAGCTTGGCATTCCGTGCGTGCCGGGCTCCGACGGCGCGGTGACGACCGAAGCCCAGGCGCTCGAAGTCGCTGGCCGGATGGGCTACCCCGTGCTGGTGAAGGCAGCGGCTGGCGGCGGCGGGCGCGGGATGAAGGTTGCCCACACCGAACTCGAAATGGGCTTGGCCTTGGCGACGGCACGATCGGAAGCAAAGGCTGCTTTCGGCGACGATGCCGTCTACATCGAAAAGTACCTGCAGAAGCCGCGCCACATCGAAATTCAGGTGTTTGGCGATGGCAAGGGCAATGCGATTCATCTGGGCGAGCGCGATTGTTCGCTGCAACGCCGCCATCAAAAGATTTTGGAAGAGTCGCCCTCGCCTGCTCTTAACGAAGCCCAGCGCAAGAAGATCGGCGAGGTTTGCGCGGATGCGATGCGCAAGCTTAAATATCGCGGCGCGGGGACGGTCGAGTTCCTTTACGAAGACGGTGAGTTCTATTTCATCGAAATGAACACCCGCTTGCAGGTCGAGCATCCGGTGACCGAAGCCGTGACCGGGCTCGATCTCGTGCTTGAACAGATCCGCGTCGCTGCTGGCGGCACACTATCGGTCACCCAGGACGAAGTTACATTTTCGGGGCACGCCATCGAGTGCCGCATCAACGCGGAAAACCCGCGCACATTCCGCCCCTCGCCCGGCCAGATCACCTATTGGCATCCGCCCGGCGGGCTTGGCGTGCGCGTCGATAGCGGCGTCTATCAGGGCTATCGAATCCCGCCCTATTACGACAGCCTCATCGGCAAGCTGATCGTTCACGGCAAGACGCGCAACGAGTGCCTCATGCGATTGCGGCGCGCGTTATCCGAGTTCGTGATCGATGGCATCGAGACGACGATTCCACTGTTTAACGACCTCATCCGCCAGCCCGATATCGCCAACGGGTTGTACGATATTCATTGGCTTGAGAAGTATCTGAAGGCTAGCGAGTAGTGCAGGGGCGTTTGACCTGAGCAGATTTGGGTCCCGCTTCACTCCATGGCCGCCCCTCATGGACGTGTCGCGGCTTGCTGGATGATCTCGACGATCTGGCTCGGAGGGGTGTCTTTTGGGAGGGCTAGGAAGTTGGCTTGGCGTTGCAGGGCCACTTCTAAGCGGAGGTGGAATTCTGGGCGGTCGACTTCCATGGCACCGAACTGGCGCAGGTGTTCGGTTACGAACTGAGTGTCGAGCAGCGAAAAGCCACCGTGGATCAAACGCGCCGACAGGTGCATGAGCGCGATTTTGGACGCGTCGCGCACGTAAGAGAACATGCTCTCGCCAAAAAATGCGCCGTGGAGCGCGACGCCGTACAGGCCGCCGACGAGTTTATCGCCGTCCCAGACTTCGACGGTGTGGCAGTGACCTTCGTCGAACAATTCGCCGTACAACTGGCGAATGCGGTTGTTGATCCAGGTGGTGCGGCGGCCAGGGCGGGAGGCAGCGCAACCGTCGATGACGTTTGCGAAATCAGTATCGATGCGGACTTGCAGCGGTGTATTGCGGACGGTTTGGGCCATGCGGCTCGACAGGTGGATATGGTCGAGCGGGAGCACGCCGCGCTGCTGCGGCTCGATCCAATAGAGCGCCGGGTCGTCGGCGGCCTCCGCCATCGGGAAAATGCCACAGCTATAGGCTTTCAGCAGCACCTGAGGCGTGATCTCGACCATGAACTGATCGCGTGCAGCCATCGGTGACTGATCCTTCCAAATGCTCAAACCGGATACCCACGAGCGGCGTGTCGAATAAACACGCGGTCGCTGCCCCAATATACGAGGTCGCCAACGGTTCCAAAACATGAGCGCATCATAGTGCGGTGCTCTCTTGCTTTCAAAGGTTTTGACCGGAAGGGGTCAAAACCTTTTAGTCCGGCGCTCGCGCCGTCGGCTCGTCGCCTCTGGCCAGCACCCGCTGGCGGTCAACTTTTAAAATCGGTGGCGGTGAGGATAGCGGTGAAAGTGAGCCCTGCCTGAGCAAAGGTTTCGGCGGCGCCTTCCTGGCGGTCGACGACCGTGACGACGCGAACGACGGTGCCGCCTGCGGCCTTCACGGCTTCGACGGCTTTGAGCGAGGAGCCGCCCGTGGTCGTCACGTCTTCGACGATGACGATGCGCTTACCGGCAAGCGTTTCGCCTTTCGGGAGACCTTCGATGAGAGCCTGAGTGCCGTGTTCCTTGGCTTGTTTGCGCACAAAGAACGCCGGGATGGGTTTGCCCTGGGCAAAGCTGACGGTGCTGATCGACGTTGCGATAGGGACTGCACCCATTTCCAGGCCGCCGACATAGTCGGCTTTATCGTCGCGAATAACTTCCAGGATCAGAGTGCCGATGAGGTGCGCGCCTTGCGGGTGGAGCATCGTCGGCTTCATG
>JANOVN010000363.1:0-1633 GCA_031417455.1 Hyphomicrobiaceae bacterium
GATTTGGGGGGCGTGGCAGACATTGCCGCGCCCTTTTCTTTTGTTCGGTGTAGTTTGTGCCGGGTGGTGTACGCCCCGGCGCTGAACGGGGACATGCGATGCGCATACTCAAGATCGAATTGACGGGCGTGCTCCATCCCAAGACCGAGGGGCTCGATTTATCGTCGGACGCCGTTCAGTCGCAGCTTTACCGCGAACTCGACGCCCTGCGCCTCGACCTCGCCGAACGGGTTCGAGCCAAGGCAACCGCCTATCTGCCCGCGCATTACACGATCTTCGTGCGGGTCAATTTCGAGCGCACGGGCAACAAAGTTAACGCCACCTTTTGGATCGACGACCCTGCCGTCTCGGGCATGAGCGGGCTACTCGCCCGCCGTGCCTGGAAGTTGTCGGTGCCCATTCTCAGCCATGTGTTGCGTGATGCGGTTCAGGAACGGCTGCAAACGCTGACTGTCGCCGTCGATGATGACAAAGCGCGCATCACCTCCTTTGCGCCGGTGCGCGGCTGGTACAGTCCGGCGGCCATCGCCCTAGGCGTTGCCGTGCTCAGTGCCCTCTATTGGCTTTACGTCCACGGTTTTGTTCTCGCGGCTCTCCGCCGATCGCTTGGCTGACGGCTGCTCGCCATGCTGACGGTTCGCTAAGCTGTTGCTTTGGCCGCGCCGCCAGCCACGAGCCATTCCGGTTTGAACCAGCGATCCGCAGGGCCATCGTAGGGCAGACGCGTGATGTCCCAGTGCTGGATATAGGGCGCATACACGTCCCAAACCGGCGGGCCGCCGCCGATGTAGATGATCCGCCCTGGATAGGCCGCCAGCACCTCTTGGGGTGTCATGCCCGACCGGATCACCGCAATCGTGCGATCTTGGAATGCGAATAGCGGGACGGAAGCAATCGTCTTGGGCCCGGCGAGGAGGACGTGCCCGCGCGTGACTTCGAAAAAGCGCGCGACGTCATCGATGAACGGCTGCTCGCGCCGCCCTTCCCACGGCAACTCGCCATGAAGTCCGAGTTGCCCTGATTGGCCAATCGCGCACATACTCCGGACGTTTGCTGTTCCAAGTTTTGCTATTCCCATGCCACCACTTGCTCCCGCCACACACACACTTGCCTACTTTGCCGTCCCGGCTTCGTAGAAGCCAGCGATGACGTTGGCGGCTTCCATGACAGCTACGTTCTGCTTTGAAATCGCCGCGACTTCCTCGGGCGTTGGCTCACCACCATTAGCTACTCGAGCAAAGATGACCTTCATCGGCGTCCAGGCAGCGTTGACCTTGCCGATCTGATCGAGAATCCCAGGACCGGGCGCGGCGGCCAGCCCCATTTCCTTGTTCCCATCCTTAAGGCCCGCCATCGACGCATCGAACAACTCGATGGTCGCCTTGAGCGCCGTCCGGTTGCCCGTTGCGTCAATCCCTGACGCGACGAGGCAAAATTCCTTGCTGGATTTCTGGGTGAGCATCCGCTGACGGCCGGAAATGTTAAGGGCCATCGCAATCTCAGGTGTGACATCGGCCATTGAGCCATACTTTTGTTGGAACAGCGTCACCGCATCGTTGCTCTTGGTCGACACGGTCAGGTTCTGGGCCACTACGGCTGCGAAATCGCGAGCTTTGACGGCCTTGCCGTAGAC
>JANOVN010000364.1:0-2260 GCA_031417455.1 Hyphomicrobiaceae bacterium
TTGGCGGTTTTAAATCCTATCGCACGCTCGCGCTTGGAGCAGCGGCTGGCACTGCGGCGGTGTGGATTGACAAGTGGGTGTTCTGGTTTTCCCCGGTCGGTGAAAGCGTCAGCGCCGGCCTCGTCCACGCACCCCTCTATGACAGCGCGATGTTCATATCGTCACTCGTCATCATCCCCTCGCTGGCGTCGTTCGTCGCCAAGCTTGAGACAGACTTCTTCGAGCGCTACCAGCGCTACTACGGGTCGATCAAATCCCACGGCACCTTGCAGCAGATAGAGGACGCCCGCCGCCGCCTGTCCGCCCACACCCTCGACACGCTCGTTTTGATCACCATTGCCCAGGTCGGGATGTGCGCCGTTCTTATCATGACCGCGCCGATGCTGGTGCAAGCGCTTAATCTTCAATTTCGCCAGATCGCGATTCTGCGCTTTGGGGCGCTGGCAGCCGTGTTCCACTTTATCTTCATCGCGGCCACGTCGTTGCTGCTGTTCTTCGACCGCCGCTGGCTCTACCTTGCGCTTCAGGTCCTTTTCCTCACGCTCAATCTCTCACTCTCGCTCATCACCGTCAGCCTGGGTCAGGACTTTTACGGCGTCGGCTATTTCCTCGCCTGTTTGGTGTCGAGCTTTCTCGCTTACATCATGGCGGTCGCGACCTTCGAAAACCTGAATTTCCTAACCTTCATCGGTAACAATCCGTCCATCATCCCGAGCGAAACGCAAGCCCAGCGTCCCTGGTACGATCTGCGGTAGCTTACCTTTCAAACAGACCAATGCGCGACGTTATCCTTTTTATGCATGGCGATGTCACTGGTTCGCAATGGTCGTTCCACGATTCAATCAAAACCGGTTGGCCCCTCGTAGAAGAGTAAAGTTGCCTGCCCATTACTGCGCCGCCAACGCAGCCTTGAGCTTGGCCGCATTCGCCGCCAGCTCGCCGCCTGCTTCCATCTCGCCGGTATGCGGCTTGAGCTTGATGCCCTCAAACCGTGGGATCACATGGAAATGCAGATGGAATACGGACTGACCACCGGCTGCCTCGTTGAACTGCATGACGGAGATCCCGTCAGCCAGAAAGGCAACTCTGGCCGCCCGTGCGATTTTTTGAACCACCGGCAAAACAAGGGCTAGCGTTGCGGCATCGGCGTCGAGCAAGTTACGCGACGCAGCCTTTGGCACCACGAGCGTATGCCCTGGTCCCTGAGGCATCACATCCATGAACGCCATCACCTGAGCATCCTCGTACACGGTATGACTTGGGATTTCCCCGCGCAGGATTTTTGCAAACACATTGTTGAGATCGTATTTTGGTGTCCCGGTCATGGTGGCCCTATCGCTGCTGAATTGTGCTCACCAGTGTACCTCAATGGCGCCATTGGCAAAGAGGAACTCAAATACGATGGAGTACCTATTGATCCAGGGCGATCCGGTAACAAGCAAGCTGCGCTGTGCGTATAAAATGTCACGCGCCGGATTTATGCCCATCGCGACCCAACAACCTCTAGTTATTTTCTGAGTCGCAGGGTAATGATTGACATAATGTCGCAGTAAATTTGGCGTAAGGACACATCACACATACATTTTTCTCGGAGAAATTCCGTCATGCGCCACATCATTTCAACCCTGCGCGCCGCAGCCATCGGCTCAGTTGTCATGGTCTCTTCAGGTGCGGCGCTCCCAGCAACGGCTTCGTCTGACGGGCTCGCGGGGGCCTGGCGCGGAAGCGGCTCTATCGTGCTGCCGTCGGGTGCCACCGAAAGTGCCCGCTGCAAAGTCTCGTTTTCAAAACAAGGCGGTAAGAGCTATTCGATGAACGCCGTCTGCGCGTCGAGTTCGACGCGTGTTGCCCAGACCGCTTCGCTCGAACAGGTTGGTGCCAATCGCTTCGTCGGTGAGTTCACCAACTCCGAATACGGCGTCACTGGCCGCATCAACTTGACGTTGAGTGGCAGCAGCCTGAGTGCTAATCTGAATGGCGGCGGCGCGAAAGCTTATTTCAACCTCAACCGCTGACTCAGTCAATCATGCTCCTCTCGTTGCGCAAGCGAACCGGCCTTGCGGAACGGACCTGTTTCAGTATAGAGCGCCGACGCCTCCGATACCGCTGCGCGCTCGTGCACTAAGAATCGCTCGACGGCCTGCCGGAATCCTTGGTCAGGGATCCAGTGTGCTGAATATGTTGTCACCGGCAAATATCCGCGCGCAAGCTTGTGTTCGCCCTGTGCACCCGCCTCTACCCGAGCCAGCCCGTGCTCGAT
>JANOVN010000365.1:0-14105 GCA_031417455.1 Hyphomicrobiaceae bacterium
GGTCGATGCCGGGGACGGTCGAGGACAAGCGCGGGTCGTTGGGCGTCGGGCGGATGGTGAATTCTTTCAAGGGCGTTTGTCCTCGGTTGCTGTTTTCTTGATTGTTAGCTCAATGCTTGCAAAGCCGCTACGCGGGCGGGCTACCGCCCACACCCGTTTGGGGGAACGTGTTCCCCCAAGCCCCTTCCCTTTTTGGGCCCAAGAGGGATTGATTGACATGGGGCGGGTGACCGGGTTGACCTGATAACGCATGAATTTTGGGGATGGGGCAGGGGCGATGGAACTTAGGGTCAATCGGCGGGGCGTGATCGCGGGTGCGGTGGCGGGCGTGGCGGGCGTGAGTGCGCCAGCGGTTGCGCAGGGCTTGCCTGCGATCAAGTGGCGGATGACGTCGAGTTTTCCCAAGTCGCTCGATACGATTTATGGGGCGGGCGAAGTTTTCGCCAAGGCGGTTTCCGATATGACGGATGGAAAGTTTCAAATTCAGGTGTTTGCGCCAGGTGAAATCGTGCCGGGATTGCAGGCGATGGATGCGGTGACGAATGGGACCGTCGAATGCTGTCATACGTCGTCGTATTATTATTGGGGGAAGGATCCGACGTTTGCGTTTGGGACTGCGGTGCCGTTCGGGCTGAATTGCCGGATGATGAATGCCTGGATGTATGAAGGCGGCGGTATCGATTTGATGAACGACTTTTATAAGTCGTATAAGATTTTTGGATTACCTGCGGGGAATACCGGCGCGCAGATGGGCGGGTGGTATCGCAAGGAAATCAACCGAGCCGAAGATTATCGCGGGTTGAAGATCAGGATCGGCGGGTTTGGTGGTGCGGTCATCTCGCGGCTTGGGGCGTCGCCGGTGCAGTTGCCGGGCGGAGAGATCTACGGGGCGTTGGAGAAAGGCGCGCTGGATGCGGTTGAATGGGTGGGGCCGTATGACGACGAGAAGCTCGGGTTTCAGAATGTCGCGAAGTATTACTATTATCCGGGCTGGTGGGAAGGTCAGGCGATGCTGCACTTCTTTATCAATTTGGAACAATGGAACGGACTGCCGAAGGCGTATCAGGCCATTATAAAATCAGCGTCGTCGCATGCGAATACGGTGATGACAGCGCGATACGATATGCAAAACGCTGCGGCATTGCGGCGGCTGGTGAAAGGTGGTGCTGAATTGCGGACGTTCTCGGTTGAAACGATTGACGCGTGTTTTGCGGCGGCGAACGCGGTCTACGACGAGATTTCGGCGAAGAATGCGGATTTTAAGCGCGTTTATGAAGCAATGAAGGAAATCCGGCGGGAAAACTTCATGTGGTTTCAGGTCGCTGAGGCGTCGAGCGATACGTACATGATGATGCAGAGCCGGAAGGGTGCGCTGTAGAGGCAGGCGGCGGCGGGCAGCAAATTAGAGCTGTGAATTAAGTGTTCATTTACCTTGTGATGCAATTTAAGATTGTGTCATAATGGGAGATGCACATGCTGTCTCGTCCGGGCTTAGCCCGCAAAGTCTCGATGCGTCTTGGATTTTTTGCGCTACTTTTGATTGTATCATCTGATGATGCGCACGCTATCCCTTCGCCGGAGCTGATCGTTTCATCGCTATCGAGCTTGTCGCAATTGTGGGCGCTGGCGGGGGCAATCCTTGGCGGCGGCGCAATTGCGATGGGTGCACGGTCGGACCGGTCGAAGGTCGGCGACTTGCGGTTGAAGCGATGGTTCATGGCGGCGACAGGGGTGGCCGTCGTGGCTGCGGGCTTGAATGTTGGGCAGTATTTTTCGGCTCAGACGGCGCGGAAAGAGCGGTTGGAAGCCTCGATCGTGCGGCCGACGCCGAAGCGCGCGGATGGGCAGACGCTGGATCCGGCGTTGCGCGAGATGTCTTACAGCCGCCAAGTTGAAAGTCCGATGGGGCTGACGACGGAGCAGATCGCGGCGCTGATCGAGGACATGGAGGCCGGGAAACGGCCTGATGTGATCGCACTTGATATTCGCGAGACGGCGGAGACCGAGCAGGGTGGACTGGCCGGTGCCAAGCCGCTGCGATTTCCCGATATCGCGACGAGCGGGATCGACTTTAATGGCAAGTCCGTGCTGTTGTTTTGTCATAACGGCAATCGCAGTGCCGAGACGTGTGTCAAGCTCAAGTCGATGGGCATCGATTGCCGGTTCATGGTCGGCGGATTTGAAAAGTGGATCGTCGATGGGCATGTGCTGGCGGGATCGAGCGCGCGCAAGCTGAGCGATCTGCGGGGGATCGCTGAGTATCCCAATCAGTCGACGCTGCTCGATACTGACGACGTGAAACGGTTGCTCAAAGAGCGGGGCGCGATCTTTGTCGATGTGCGCTATCCAGGCGAGTTTGCGGCGTCGCATCTGCCAGACGCTGTCAATTTGCCGATCAGGCCGACGCCGACGGTGGAGCTTGAGAAGCGGCTGGCGGAGTTGCCGCCGGGGCCGGTGATCGTGCCGTGTTACGACCGGCGGAGCTGCTTTTTCGGCGATGTGCTCGGACTTGAATTGACGCGGCGGGGGCGGGAGTTTTTAGGCCGCTACACGGTGCCGTGGGAGTACTTCGTGCCATCGCCGCCGCCGCCGCATGTCCAGGCGTGGCTGGAGGCTGCCAATGTGACGAGCTATGGGCACGCGGGGCGCAAGCTCGCGGAAGGGCTGGAGTGGGCGGGGGAGCAGTTCAGCAAGGCGGGGGCTGGTGTTTCAGGCGGCGTGATTGCAGCCATCGGGTCGCTCGCGCTGCTGTCGCGGCTGCTGGTGTGGCCGTTTGCGGCGAAGGCTGATCGCGACCAGAAGATTGCGCGGGTGATGGCCAGCGATGTGGCCGAAATAAAAAAGCGGCTGGGGGATGATCCGCAACGGCAGGCACGGGCGCTGCGGCAGTTGATGGCAGGGCATGGGTTGACGCCGGGACGAAATTTGCTGGCGTTGCTGTTCTTGCCGGTGCTGGCGTTGTCGATCGACGCCGTGGGGCTGGTGGCCAAACAGCATGCCGGACAGGGCTTGGAGCCGCTTGCGTGGATCGGCGATATGAGCGTGCCAGATCCCACGTATGGGCTGGGCATTGCGTTCGGTGTTTTGCTGGGCGTCTATTTGCATGTGTCGATGACGCAGACGAATTGGCAGCGCGTGGTCGTGTGGGCGGTTTGTGTTCCGGGGCTCGCTGCGGTGGGCGCGATGATGCCGGCGGCGAGCAATCTTTACATGGTCTTGAGTGCGGCGCTGCTGTTGTTTCAGCGTTGGGTGACGAGCTGGAATTGGCGGACGGTGGTTCGTGCCTTGCGGCGGGTGCGTCTTGCCTGGACGCGGTGGCGGCTAGGAGGAAGCGGCGACTTGCTTTCGCTGGGAGAAGTGACAGCGCTTGAAACGTGCGGAAATAAGGCGGCGCGCCTTGCTGTGCTCGGCGATATCGGGGTGCCGGTGCCGCGCGGGATTGTGCTCACCAACAATTTTCTGGCTGGGCGTCAGTGGCGCAACCCGTCGTTGCGGCGGTCAAGCCTTAAGCGGATCTGGCGGCAGGTGGGCGGGCGGCGGGTGGCTGTGCGTTCGTCGGCGGGCGCGGAAGACGGCGCGCAGCAGAGTTTTGCCGGTGTGTTTGAAACCGTGTTGGATGTGGACCGGGCGGGATTGGAGCGGGCCATCGAGCGGGTTGCGGCATCGTTCACCGCGAGCCGGGTGGATGCTTATGCGATGGATGCGGGCGGGGGAAATATTCTCATTCAGCCGATGATTCCGGCGCGTTTTGCAGGCGTGGTGTTCACGCAAGATCCAAGCGTGCCGGGATGCGGGCTGGTGGAATGGGTAGCGGGTAATGGCGAGTCGCTGGTGTCGGGGACGGCAAGCCCGAAGTCGGTGCGGGTTGGTCGGCTGACGGGGACGGTCGAAGGAGACGACAAGCCGCCGTTCGATATGGACGAGCTTTGGGCGTGGTCGCGGCGGATCGAGGCGCGATTCGGGCGGCCGCAGGATATCGAATGGGCGCATGACGGACGCCGGTTTTTCATTCTGCAGGCCCGCGATATCGTGGCACCGACCGCTGGACCGCAGGACTGGGCTCGCGAGGAATGGCAGCGGCTGGCGGTGATGAGCGAGACCGCCACGTCCGATCCGGTGTTGAGCGTGGATCAGATGGCGGAATTGCTGCCGCGTCCGACGCCGTCATCGCTGTCGCTGCTCAATGCGTTTTGGGCGGGCGGGGGCAGTATGGACTTGGCCGCGCGCTCTATCGGGTTTGATGCGCCGCGGTTTGACGGCGACCGGACCGATGCACGCCCATTGTATGTCACGGTGTTTGGGTCGCTTCATGTGGATTGCCGCGAGCATGATGTGCGGGCTTTGCAGCCAAAAGGCGGGGCGGTTTTGAAGCTGCGGTCCCATGCTGCGAAGATCGAGCGGGAGATGCGGTCTATCATCTTGCCGGGGATCGTGGCGCGGGCGCAGGTGCTTGATGGGGTCGATCCGGCGCGGCTGACAACGGCGGCGTTGCTGGCGCTATTCAATGAAACGCGCAAGCGGCTGGTTGAGGAAACGCACGTCGCAGTCGATGGGGTGAATATCGCGGCGCAGTTGTTTGTCGACGAGGCTCGTAAGGCGTTGGCCGATGCTGGACAGGATCCGGCGTTGGTGCTGGCGCATGTGCCTGCAACGCGATTGCGCAAGGGGCTGGATCGGCTGGCGAAGCTGGACGGGGTTGGTCCATTGCGGCAGCTTTATGGGATGCTCGGGCATCGGGCGGCGCTCGACTATGAGTTGTCGGCTCCCCGGTATGGTGAGGACGAGGCGGCGTTGCTTGCGATGGCTGAGCACTTGACGTCCTCAAATCATGGGGCACCGGTCAGGGCTGATAGGGCGCGCTTGCCGAAGGGTGCGCGGCGGGCGGTGACGCGGGCGCAGCGGTTTGTTACGCTGAAGGAAGACGCCAAACATGAGAGTTTGCGGGAGGTAGCGTTGTTGCGGCGGTTGATGCTCGAAATCGACCGGCGGTTTGAGTTGGATGGATTGGTCTGGTATCTCGCGCTCGATGAGATCGGGTTCCTAACCGCCAAGAGCTGGGGCTGGATGCAAGCGATGCTTGAGGAGCGCAGGGCGCGGGCCGATGTGCTTGCGGATAGCTCAGCGATGCCGCCGCAGTTGACACGGCGAGATATCGAGCGCGGGCCGATTTTGGCTGCAGCTGGAGCGCATTCAGCCGGTGCGGACGTCAGCGGTGTCGTCCAGTCTACGCGCGTGTCGGGTCATGCGGTCGTCGAGGGGCGGGCGATCAAGGTTGCGCGCGAAATTTGTGAGAGCGGCGCACCTATCCCTGGGTTCGAGCCGGGTGATATTATCGTTGCGCGGTCCATGCATCCGGCGTGGCTGCCGCAAATGATGCGGAGCGGCGGTGTTGTCGTCGAAACGGGAGGGTGGCTCAGCCATATGGCAATTCTTGCCCGTGAACGAGGTCTGGCCATGAGTGTCGGAGCGCGTGGAATCGACAGAATCCAGACCGGCATGCGGCTGCGGTTGGAGACGGACGGGGCGGTGGTGTGTCTGTGACCCCAGTCAATGAAGCGTGTGCAGGAGCGGGTGGGCCGATAGCAAACCTGCGAACGCCAGATTGACGAAATTCCAACGTGTACTCAACCACATCATTTTGCCGCTCCCAAGTGAACCTAGAATGTGAACCTGGGACTGGTGTAGCCCGTCGGGGTTAAGGCACGGCCAAGCCGCGCTCATGGAATTGAAGCGATTGATCGCGCAATTGTCCGTTTAAATTTATGCGGGAGTAGAACGAATAATACACGTATGGGTTGTAGTTTGAGGGAAGTGATTTTCCTTCGAATGCCGGAAGTTGCCCATGTCAGCGAAATTGAACCCTGCGCGTTTTGACCCTTATGATCATTGCCATTTGCCGGCGCGGAGGCGCGCGGTGATGGTATTTGCGCGGCGTGTCGGCTGGCTGGCGCTGACGTTTGTGGCGTCCGCTGGACTGGCAGGCCCGAGCCAGGCCATCGAAGCTTCAATCAAGGTTCAGGGGGCGACGACCTTCAATTCGGAGATTCTCGTGCTTCATCGTGCGGCAATCGAAAAGTCGGTTGGGCGGCCACTTGAAGTTGTCGCAAACAAATCGAGCTGGGGTTTGCTTGCGTTGCTCGATAGGCGGGTCGATATGGCGATGATTTCTGCGTCGCTTGCGTCTGAAATCTCTGCCGCGCGAAAGATGAAACCGGAGGCGTCGTTCGATCAGTTGCGCGAGTTTCGTATTGCGTCAACGCGGGTGGCGTTTGTCGTGCATCCGCAAAATCCGTTAAAGCGCCTTCCGTTCGAGACGGTTGCGCAAATTCTGACGGGCAGGGTTACAAATTGGAAGGCGGTGGGCGGAGCGGACGTGCCTATTGTCGTGGTGGCGGTCAAGGAAGGCGGGGGAACTGTCGTTACGGTACGTGACCAGATGCTGGGGGACGCTGCTCTGGCTGCGGGTTCGATCCGGCTGGAAAATGCCAATCACGTTTTTAAAGCTGTGGAGCAAGAGCTTGGAGCTATTGGGATTGCCCAGCTCGGGCTCATAAAGGGGGCTGGTCCGCATGAACTCACTACCGAAAGGCGTGTCGAACAACCGTTGAGTTTCGTGACGTTGGGCGAACCAAGCCCTGAGGTCATGGCTGTCATCAACATCACGCGTGCGATTGCTGGCGATGAAGACAATTAAGTTGTTTCACCTGCCGGTTTTGCCTGTGAAGATTGCAGCACGGCTATATATTCTTTCGGGTCTGGCGCTTGCCACCGTAGTGCTGCTTTCGGCAGCGGCGTTGCATTTCGTAACGCGGACCGGAGAAGACGTGCGCGACGTTCGCAGGCTGGTTCAGGTCGATCTCATGCAGGTCTTTGAGCTGGAGTTGCTGTTGGAACGGCACCGCCGGATCGTGGAGAGCGCGCCGGTTGAACTCGATCGGGAACGGATCGCCCATATGCGCGACCGGGCGCGCGACGTGATCAACGAGATGTTTGACAATTTTCCCAAGCCGGCGGTGGGGGCAGCCGCAGAGTTTGGGGAAACATTGGCTACCCTGAGCATGGAGGGTGAACGTGCACTCAATCTTGCTGCTGAATTTGCGCAGGAGGAAGCTATAAAACAGGTCGCTGAGTATTCGGCGGTCGCGCGAAAAATCCAAAGCGATATTTCCAAAACAAAATCCGGCCACATGTCCCGGTTCGAGAGTGACCTCAAGGCATTGGGGGCCAGCGGCGATGCGCTCACCCGATGGGTTGAAGTTGGCTCATTGATCGGCTTGTTGCTGATCGGGCCATTCAGTCTGCTTATCACCGGGCAGATCGCGCGGCGTTTGAAGCGCATGACGGAAACGATGTTGCGACTCGCCGAAAACGATACGTCGGTGCATGTGCCCGGGACGCGCTTTCGCGACGAGCTTGGCGATATGGCACGGGCGATGGGCGTGTTCAAAGCCAATGCGATCGAGTTGCTGTCGCAGCAACGGGAAATTCAGACGCTCAACAGGCGGTTCAGGTTTGCGCTCGATAACATGTCACGCGGGTTGTCGATGTTTGACTCCGAGCGCCGCTTGATCGTGTGCAACGTGCGGTACGGCGAGCTATATCATTTGCCGGAAAACCTGCTGGTACAGGGGACGCTGTTTTCGGACATCCGCAAATGGCGGATCAATGCGGGAACTGGGGTTGCCGGCGATACAATCGATGGGCCCAATAGGGCTTGGCCGTTTGAAAGCAGGTCCCTTATTGATAAGGGCGAAATGATCCCGCTTGCGCATGAGCTAAGTGATGGACGCATTATTCAAGTTTCGTTCCAACCGCTTGAAGGCGGGGGATGGGTTGCGCTGCACGAAGACGCGACCGAAGAGCGGCGTCAGGATGCGCGGATTGAACGGCTGGCGCATTTCGACAGCGTGACGAATATCGCAAACCGCTATTTCTTCAAGGAACGTCTCGACTTGGCCTTTAGTGACGCTGCCAAGTCGGGGGCAGGTTTTGCCGTGCATTGGATTGATCTCGACCGGTTCAAGGAAGTCAACGATACGTTCGGGCATCCGACTGGCGACGCGCTGTTGCAGCAGGTTGCGGCGCGGCTTGGCCATGCGGTGCGTGCTGAGGATTTCGTGGCGCGGCTGGGGGGCGATGAGTTCGCCGTCATTCAGGCCAGCGTTGCGGGAAGTGGTGAAACCGAGCCGTTGGCGCAGCGACTTATCCGCGTGTTGAGCGAACCCTATATGATCGGTGCGTTGCGGATCGAGATCGGTGCGAGTGTGGGTGTCGTGGTGGCGCCGCTCCAGGGCGACACCGCCGAGGACCTGATCCGGAATGCCGATATTGCGCTGTATCAGGCCAAGGCCTCCGGTCGCGGGTGTTATGTCAATTTTGAGCCGGCGCTGATCGAGCAGTTGAAGGCGCGGCGGAGCTTGGAAACCGATCTCATGGAGGCGTTGCGCAGTGGGGCGTTCGATTTGAACTATCAGCCCATTCTTGACCTTGAGAGCGGGAAGGTTACGGTTTGCGAGGCGTTGATGCGCTGGAAGCATCCAGTGCGCGGGTTCGTTTCGCCGGCGGTGTTTATTCCGGTTGCCGAGGAAATCGGGGCGATCTGTGAGCTTGGGGCGTTTGCGCTGCGACGGGCCTGCAGCGATGCTGCGGGCTGGCCGGACGGGATCCGGGTGGCGGTTAATCTGTCGGCGGTGCAGTTTGCCGATGGCGAACTCTACGCGACCGTGATGGCCGTGCTTGTGGAAACCGGGCTTGCGCCTGACCGGCTTGAGCTTGAAATCACCGAAACGGTGTTGATGCGGGATGATACAGCGACCATCGAGACGCTGGTCAAGCTGCGCGAGCAAGGTATCACGATTGCACTCGACGATTTCGGGACCGGGTTTTCGTCACTCAACTATCTGCGGCGGTTTCCGTTCGATAAGATCAAGATCGATCAGTCGTTTATCCGTGATTTGCCGAGCCGGGCGGAGTGCGTGGCCATTGTGCGGGCGATTGCAGACCTTGCCAAGACGCTTGGGATGCGCACGGTCGCAGAAGGGGTGGAGACCAACGATCATCTCCAGCGGGTGGCGTCGGCTGGGTGCGACGCGGTGCAGGGCTATCTCATCAGCCGTCCGGTTGCGCGCGAGGCGCTCGCTGCTGCAATTGCGGGGGCAAGTGCTGGGACGAGTGCGATTGCGGCATAATCGGTTTATCTCGTTTCTTTCAAACAGTATGACCTGGAGGAGGTCACACTGTTTGAGTCCGGCGCTCTCGCCGACGCCTCTTCGGCGCTTCGGCCACAAGGGTGGCCGCTCAAGTGGTGCGTGGATGTTGTGATATTTTTGCTGGCGGTTCTGATGTTGATCCGGGTTTGCGACCGAAGGACTAGTACGTGTGGTGAACGAATCGCGGATTGCCGTTGAATTAATATATGGCTAGTGTAAGGCAGAGTGGGGACTTTGCGTATGAAGCAGCAGGCCGGAATTGACGCGGGGGCGTCGTATTTCCGTTCGCCTGTTGTTTTAATCCACGCGCCCGAACTGTTCACGCGTTTGCTACGGGGAGCTGGCTGTAATGAAGTGTCATCCACTACGTTGGGTTTGGGGGCTCATTCCGCTTGCTGTCTTTAGTTGGCTGGCTGCGCTGTCGATTAAGGAGCCCGTGGAGCGGGATCTAAGGGCGCGTGTGAGCGAAACTCTAGGAAACGCCAATCTGGGCTGGGCGAAACTCCGGTTCGACGGCCGCGACGGTATTTTGTCGGGCCAAGCCAATGAAGAAGACGAGCCCAGCAAGGCACTTTTGCTTGGGAATAGCGTTTACGGCGTGCGCATCCTCGATGGGCAGGCCGATTTGTTGCGCAAGGTTCAGCCATATACCTGGGGTGCGTTGCATTCCGATAACAAAGTCGTGCTGACGGGGTATGTGCCAAATCAGACCGCAAAGAAGGGTGTGCTGGCGGCGGTCAAGTCGCAGTTCCCAAAGGCCGAGGTCGTCGACAATCTAGAATTTGCGCGCGGTAATCCGCCGGCTGGCGAGTGGCTGGACGGCGTGAAGTTTGGCTTGAAGCAGCTGGCGCAACTGAAGCGCGGCAGTGCGGAATTGTCGGGGCTCGATATCTCATTGTCGGGGGAAGCTGGCAATGCTGCGGTCTATAGGGACGTCAAGACTGCACTGACCAATTTGCCAAAGCCATTGAAATTGGCGGCCGACAAGGTCACCGCGCCGGTCGTTCAATCTTATAGCTGGATGGCCAAGTTATCGGGCAACAGCGTCGCGCTGACGGGATACGTTCCAAGTGATCGGTTGCGCGAGACGTTGCTGGCTCATGCCAAGCAGGCGTTCGGAAAAACCGGCGTCGTCGATAAGATGGAGCTGGGTGAGGGCGCGCCGAACGGCTGGGAAATGGCGGCGAAAGTCAGCCTCGATCAGCTCGCGACGTTGCAGGAAGGCACTGCGGAATTGAAGGGCGGGCAGTTGACGCTGTCGGGTACCGCTGTCGACGACGCGACGGCCGAGGCGACGAAAAAGGCCTTCAAGTCGCAGATCCCTCAGTCCTACAAGGCTGCTGAAGCCATCAAGGGATTGAAACCGGTTATTTCGCCGTATGGTACGAACATCGTCGCAACCGCTTCGGCTGTCGATGTGACCGGCCATGTGCCGAATGATGTTGCGCGGGCTCAGTTGATTGCGGCGATCAAACAGCGTTTGCCGGGCAGGACGGTCAATGATCGTCTGGTGATAGGGGCGGGCGAACCCGCGCACTACGATGTGTGCATTCTATCGGCGGTCACTGGTTTGGGACGGCTAGGGGCTGGCAAAGTTGCATTGCTCGACAAGCAGGTCGAACTCACCGGGGCAACGGAGGACGAGGCGCTGGCTCAGGCGCTTCCGGGCGAGGTTCGGGCCGGTGCCAAGGGCTTTTGCGATACCAAGGTTGCGGTTTTGCTCGACGACAGCAAGAACCGTAGCGTTGCGGCAGAAAACGCCAAGCGCGAAGCTGAGACCGCCGCCCAGGCGAAGCTGGAAGCGGAACGGGCCGCTGGCGAAGCGAAGCGTCTGGCAGCGCTTGCTGAGGCGGACAAGGCCAAGAACGCGGCGACCGCATCGGTTTGCGAAGGCGATTTGCGGAATGCGCAAAACGCCGGCTCGATCCAGTTCGAACGGGCAAGCGATGTAATCTTGCGGGCGAGCATGCCGATGGTGCGTAAATTGGCCGGAATCGCTGCTAAATGCGAGAACGTGCTGATCGAAATCGAGGGCCACACCGACAGCGAAGGCGTCCCTGAACGCAATCAACCGTTGTCGGAACGGCGTGCGCAGTCGGTCGTCAATTTCCTGGTCGATCAGGGGATCAGCGCCGACCGGATCAAGGCGGTCGGCTACGGCGATACCAAGCCCATCGCGCTGAACGATACGGCCGAAAACCGCGCTAAGAATCGCCGGATCGAGTTCACTGTGAAAACAAAATAAGTGGTTTTTGGCGGAATAGGGGGCGCTGACATTCGCGAGGGGCCGATTGGTGGCCGCAAGCTTCGACAGGCAGGCTGCGCTTTCTTGAAGGCGCGTCGAAGGTCGAGCGGTTGGGAGTTGTGATGGCCTTCGTGAGTTGAGCGCTGCCGTTATGAAACGCTGCAAGAGACAGTGAGAGCCGGAGTACCGGCGTACGAGGAGTAGGGTATGTTTTACGTTGCCGAGCAGTTGTTGGTCCCTTGGTTGTTCGTTGCCTTGGCGACGGGGTTTTGGGTTGGCTGGATTTCGTGCGGACCAGCCAAGACAGACGAGTGACAGTAAGCGGACAATGGCGTGGTCTGTGGGTGGACGCGCGGACGTGTTGGGAGATTGAGTAATGCAGTTCTTGTTGCTTCAGACATTCGTGTGGATGCTTCTTGCCGGGTTGCTCGGGGCGGTACTCGGCTGCATGGCTCACCGGTTCTTTGCTGGGCGCGCACTCGAGGACGCTGTTGGCGTTCCCGCCAGCGCCGCTGTGGCCAAGCCTGCGGTGATGACGCCGCCGGTGGCTGCGCGGGTCGTGCCGAAGGCTCCCGTGGTTGAAGCGAGCAAGGCTCCGGCCCCGGTTGCGCCGGCCGCGCCTGCAACGGTGCCGGATCGCACGTCGGGGGGTTATACCTATCCGGTCACGACGGTTGGCATTCCGCGCGCGAATCCCGAACTGGTGCAGCCGCAAATTCAGACCATCCATCTACCTGCGGCGGCAGCGGCAGTTGCCGGCTCGGTTGCTGCGGCGGTGACGATCCGTCAACCTGCATCGCCAGCGGCAGCGCCGGTTGCGGCAAACATCTATCCAATCACCACGGTCGGTATTCCTCAGGGATATGTCGAAACGTCAACGGCTGCGAAGGCTACGGGTGATGTGACGCGTTTTGAACGCGCTTTGACTGGCGAGCAGGCTCAGCCGCGACCCGAGCCTTTGCGTCCGGAATTGGGTCGTAGTCCGCCGGTCGTGGTGCCAGCCGCCCCTGTTGCCAAGGCACCTGCTCCTGCAGCGCCAGTGGCTACGACCGTGGCCCCGCCTGCAGCGCCCGTTACGGTTGCGCCTGCAGCGCCTGTTGCAGTAAAGCCTGTTGCTCCTCCGGTGGCGGCGACGGTTACTCCGGCAGCACCAGCCCCGGTTGCTCCTGTTCCTGTCGCCCCGGGCGCGCCTGCTGAGGTTGGCAAGGTTGCGAATGCGCCTATCGCGACGAAGCCGGCGGGGATCGCGGCTGGTTCGCCGCCGATCGGACCGATTGCATCCAAGCCCGCCGGAATTCCGCCGTCCGCGTCCGAAACGCTCGAAGCAGCGCCGGTTGCGACTAAGCCTGCTGCGGCTGCCGATGTGGCGTTCGCGCCCGTGGTTGCGGGTGGGGCAGCATTGGCTGCGATTGCTGCGCGAGCCGCTTCAGCTCAGGCGGCCGCCGCTGCTGCCGCCAACGCGGCCACGTCGGCGCCGGTTGCCTCTACTCCAGTCGCTCCAGCTCCAGTCGCTCCAGCTCCAGATGCGCCGGTTATAGTTGCGCCACAGGCGGCGAGCGGTGGCGATGATCTCTTGCGGATCCGGGCCGTTGATTCGGCCATGCAGACGCGGTTGAAGGCTGCCGGTGTCACCCGGTTCAACGAGATTGCGCGTTGGACGCCGAACGATGTTACGCGGATCAGCCAGACGCTTGGATTGTCGGGCCGGATTGAACAGGAAAACTGGATCGAGCAGGCGCAGATCTTAGCGACGGGCGGGGAAACCGATTATTCGCGCCGCCGTCTGCGCGGTGAAATTCCAACCGCTACGGCGGCGGCAACGGTTGCGCCGGCGGCGATTGTGGCTCCAGCGGCAGTGGCTGCGGTGGCTCCGGGTAAACCGGTTGATGCTCCAACGGTCGCAACCGTTGCACCGGCAGCGGCTGCAAAGCCGCCTGCTGCGAGCGGTGCCGATACGTCGATTGCGGCGGCGACCGCTGCGGCGGCTGCAATGGCGTCGGCGGCGATTGTACGCGCGACGGCCAATGTCGAGCCATCCATGCCATCGAAGCTCGTTGATGCGATCCGGGAAAACCTCGCCAAACCGGCGGCGCCGGTTGTTGCCGCCACAGCGGCGGTGGTTGCGCCTGCGCCACCGGCTGTCGATGCCGGGCGCGTGTCGCGGCCCGATCTTGCCGGGTTGCGTTCGGTGCGGTCGGAGGCGCTGCGCGATCCATCGGCTGCGGGTGGTGCTGGCCGTCAGGCTGGAGCGGTTGAGGATCTGAAGCGGATTCGCGGGATTGGCGTTTTGATCGAGAAGAAGCTCAATTCGCTCGGGGTCACGGGCTACGAGCAGATCGCCCATTGGACGAATGCGGATATCGACCGGGTCAGCCAGATCCTCGACTTCAAGGGCCGGATCGAGCGCGAGAACTGGGTCGAGCAGGCGCGCATTCTAGCGTCAGGCGGGCAGACGGAATTTTCCAAGCGGGTCGATCGCGGCGAAGCGTGAGGCGGGGTTAGACGGAGTGAGATTGAGCGGCGGTGGGGATCAGGTCTCCGCCGCCGTTTTTGTTGGGGGGCAAGTGAGCGGCTGAGCCGATGCGTGGGAAATTTTGAGAGAATATTGCTTGTGCGGCGCGGTCAATGTAACTGTCCAATGTGCGTTGCAA
>JANOVN010000366.1:0-5757 GCA_031417455.1 Hyphomicrobiaceae bacterium
AGCTCAAGGCTGGCGTGGGTCCGCTAGTTCCACAAATAGCAGCGCCTTGCTCAGTCGGGCTGCGTTGCCCGCTTCGCTCGCGTCTGACATCCGTTCCCACTTTCTAAGACGCCTCCGGAAAGCGCCCCTCACGAAACGGACCAGCCCAGATTACAGGGACGCCGAGGGGGCGGGGATAACTTTTTCAAGTAAAATGTCACAAGCCGCCAATGGCCATAACCAAATCAAACCGGACGCCGTTTCGCTGGCACTCGCCATCGTCGACCAATCGAGCCTGCCACATCAAACCTCCATCACCCCGCTCGTCACTCGAACGGCGTGACCGCCCAGCCGCACCGTATCCAACCGTCCATTTCGCACCGATAGAGTGAGCGTCATGAAGCTTGGCCGCCCCATTGCAAAGCCCTGCTCGATCACGCGGCGATGAATGCCGTCTGGCAGCTTGTCAAAGTGCAAAACAGCACCAGCAAAGCACACCGCAGCACTCCCGGTCGCTGGATCCTCGGGCACGCCATGGCTCGGTGCAAACATCCGCGCATGGAATGAACTCGTGTTGTGCACACATTCGCGCGTGTAGAGATACGCGCCGACGACGCCCGCATCGGCAAACGCTGCAGTCCACTGCGCCAGATTGACCTCGGCCTTGCCCAAGGCTTCCCGGGTCGCCACCGGAATGAGCGCAAATGCGTTGCCCGCCTCCGACCGCGAGGGATGATGGTTTTCAAACCCGATCTCGCTCGGCAGCAGCCCAATCGCCGCCGCCAACCGCTCCACGCCCGGCATGCTCCCGCTCAATTCAGGAAGCTTAGGCGCATCGAACTCGGCATACGGTGCCTGTCCCGTCCGCAACTTCACGCCAACGCGCACATTCCCAATGCCCTGTTCGAGCACCATCAGCGCCTCGCCCTCGCCCGACACGAACTGCGCCTTGAGCAGCGTCAGCAAAATCGCGGTGCCAACCGTTGGATGCCCAGCAAACGGCAACTCGGACGTTGGCGTGAAAATGCGAACCTTCGCCGAATGCGCCGGATTGGCCGCCGCCATCACAAACACCGTTTCCGACTGATTGAATTCCCGCGCAATGGCCTGCATCTGCGGCGTATTCAGTAGGCCGGCATCCAGCACCACCGCAAGGCCGTTGCCCGCAAACCGGGTTTCCGTGAACACATCGAGGGTATGAAACGTGTAAGTCATCGACAATCGCGCTCCCGTGAACTTCAGTTCGTTCCCGCGTGACCGGGCACCACTCGGCAAGCCATATCGCGTTTCAAGTCGCAAAGACATGTTTCAACGCCAGCGCCGTGTAGGGTGGCACGTTCGCGTCACAAAGGTCGGCAAGCGACCTTACGATAACGATATCCACGAGTTCGGCCTCTGCTTCGACCCCGATCCGCGATAGGATCAGCGCCCGCAACTCGTCCGCCCCCAGCGCACTGCGAAACTCGCGCGCCATCGATACTTGATGCCCGATCATGATAATCCTGAACCCCGGCACGGTCACAACCTCGTCCGGCCTCAATTCGGTCTCCTCCACCAGCTCCCGCGCGATGCTTGCGCCGATGTCGATAGTCTGATCGGCAGCAACGTCGCGCTGATCGATGAACCCGCCCGGCAAATAGGCCTGCCCCGCATTGATGTTACCCGCCCTTTGCCGCCCGAGCAGCACGTGCCCCTCGCGCGACCGCACGATCGCCGACCCGAACACATCGCGGATTCCAGCTGGGGGATAGCCGGTGTCTTTCCAGTACAGAAAGCTCTTGAAATCCGTCGCCACCAGCGAGGCTGAAAACGCGCCGTCCTGGACCGCCCAACCCCCGTCCAACGAGCCATCGTCCACCAATGCATACACGACACCATTGAAATAGCCCGGATGCGTGACGAGCCGCTTGCGCCAATGCGCGTCGATGGCCCCCGCTTGCTCGCGTGCAAACGGCCAATCCCAACGGGTGGCCACCAGCCGACAATCGGAAACCCGCTCAACCTGTCCGCCAATCCCCACTTTAGTTTAATCTCCTGGAAAGGCCCACGACTCGATTGATATTGCAAAAATCGATTGCGTCGCCGTCAAGCGGAGATAGCAATACTGCGCAACACAACATTATATTTTTTTCAGCGAACACTGAGTTCTCTTTTTCGCCCCAATCAACCATTAGCTCAGCCTCACCGGGGAAGACGGTACCTAGCAACAAAGGAAAATGGGCTATGAAGAAGATTCTTACGTTGGCAACCTTGATCGCAATCGCCGCTACGCCAGTGCTCGCTCAGGACGCCAAGCCAGCCGCAGCACCTGCTGCTCCCGCAGCCACCACAGCGCCTGCCGCAGCTCCCGCTGCAAAGCCAGCTGAAGCCCCCAAGGCTGCCGCTCCCGCCGCTGCAACGACGGCTCCTGCTGCCGCTCCTGCCGCTGCCGCAAAGCCTGCCGATATGAAGCCTGCCGATATGAAGCCTGGCGATGCTAAGCCGGCTGCTGCTGCAGCTCCTGCCGCAACCGCGCCCGCTGCTCCCGCCGCCGCTGCAAAGCCTGCTGAAGCTCCTAAGGCTGCAGCTCCTGCCGCAGCTCCTGCCGCTCCTGAAAAGAAGTAATACTTTCGCATTACGCCTTGACGTAGTGAGGAACCCCGGCAAGCGATTGCCGGGGTTTTTTGTTATCCGCAGCCATTATTCACCTCCCATTCAGAATTGGTATTTTCACCTTAAAAAGCCAAACCATGACAAAAGGCGCAACCCACTGATATACCGTTACTCATTGCAATTGCGTTTGTGACGCGTTTACCCTCGAAACGGAGTGCGCGATGCTGAGAGTTCCCGACTTGCGTTTTCTCCCTGTCCTCTTTGCAATAGCCGTCTTGTTGACCGGCCCTTGCGTTGCCGAACTCGCCCCGCCTGAAGGCTGGTCGATCCAAATCCGCGACGGCATTGCGGTCATGGCCTCCCCGCTCGACGAAAGCGGCGATCAAATCGCCTACTTCATCGACAAAGCCGAACGCCACGACAGGCAACCAGACACCATCGGCCAGCGCTTCACCGCACTCACCCGCAGCCACGCCGAACGTCTCGGCACCATGACTTGGCACCAAGGCATCACCCGTGAAGGCACACTGCTGAAAGACGCCGTAACCATCACTGGCGACGACGGCGCCACAATTCACGGCCTGTCATTTGCCTACCCCACGTCCCACGGTCTGCAACTCCTGTCGGTTTACTGGCCAGATCCCCTCACCAGCACCGATCCCCGGGTCGCTGCAGCGCTCGATCACGTGGCAAACCTGTGGCGCAGCGGTTCGTCATTTGATGGCCAGGACTTGGACCCATCAGCCCCGTCCCAACCCAACCAGCCAGCATCCCCACCAGCGCCTACCGCTCCCTCGACTGCCGCCCAATACCACCCCGACCCAAACACCTGGGGCAGCTGGCAAACCGAACGCGCCCTGACGTTGATCCACCCCTGCACCCCAGATGGCGCCCAAGTCGCACTCACCCTGATGCCGGCATGGTCGGTCGGTACTGAAACCCTCGAAAGCTGGTTCAACGCCCAGATCAACGCGCTCATTCAAGGCTGGACCGGTACCGGCCTCCGCCCCAGCCCGCCTCAATCGGTTGACGGCGCCACCAGAACGGCCACCGTCGCCTTCAAAAACGGCGACGGTTCCGCGTGGACCGCGTGGTTTCGTACCGTCCAGCGCGGCGACCGGGCCCAAATGGCCGCCGTGATCGCCCCCGCAGGCCTTGGCCTCTCCGACACCCGCGTATCGGCGGCCCTCAATCATGTCCGCACGCTTTACGCCCAAGGCTATACGCTGCTGCCTGAACAAACCGCCTACCCCGGTGCACCAAGCCTCGACTTCGACACTGCGGGTGCCACCATAGCTGGCGTTCTCACGGCATCCAACGTCCAGCGCTTCGGCAGCGGCTATTTCAACAGTATGGCGGAAACCTACACGCTGTTCTCCAACGGCCGCGCATTCAAGACTTTCAACGGCGTCGTCGACACCGCGAGCCCACGTGGCACCTGGCAGAAAACAGCCGCCGGTTACCTCCTCGACTGGCCGTCCCAAGCCGCCCGCGAAAAAGTAGCCCCGTCCTGCTTTTCCACCGCCGTCGCCTCCTCCGCCCCGCCCAGGCCCGAACCGAGCGGCTGCGTTCTGATGCCCTTTACCGTCACGTACTTGAACGGCGGCGAATTCACCGTCTGGAACAAACACTGCGGGTAGACCCGAAAAAAGCTCCCGAAGGCTTTGCCTTACGCGGGGAGCAAGCCGGCCTCAATGCGCAAGCTAGTAAAGTTGAAGGCCGCCAACCCGCGTGAAGACGCAGCAAGAAACAACTGCAAATCGTCCGTCAGCAAAACGGTTTCGGCGTCCATACAGCCAAACCAAGCACTATCGGCAAGCCCGAGACGCAAAAACTCAGGTTCACTGAGTACCGCAGCGCTTGGATGATAAACTTCACATGCGGCCGATGTGACGAAATCTGAAAAACCCTGCCTTAGGGCGGACCGGCGGGGCTCAAAAACACCCCAATCAAGCTGATTCGACACTTCGGTGAGAACATTGGGGGTCGTCAATATCTTGTCTGTCGTGCCAATCACGACAATCAGAAGATCAAATGCAGCCGAGTCGTATTGCCCTAGCTTTTTGTGACCTACAATAGCATCCCTGGCCACCAACCCCACGATCAGCAGCAACAAAAGATTTGTATCAAGCGCGACGCGCGTCATTACGCGGCTCGCTCGCCTTCACGGTTTCTGACCGAAATGGGCTTGCCGTCTTTGTCTCGAATCCGAACGACTTTGTAGGCCATTGCAAGATATGCCCCGGATATACCGATCGAATTGATGGTTGGTGGGCGCTTCACTCCAAGAGTGACGCACCACGCGCCGTCGGATTGGTCAAACCAAATCTCTTCGAGCGACCCCTGTTCGGCAAACAGCTCGGCGAAATAACCCTTCGCGACGATGACAGCGTCCTTGGCTTCCATTGAGACCTATCCTTGGACCACGTAATAAAAAGGCGAGAAGCATAACTCGTAATTATGCTCCCCGCCCCGTTTCTTAATTCTTACCCTTGTCGACCAGCTTGTTCTTGCCGATCCAGGGCATCATCGCGCGCAGCTTGGCGCCGACTTCTTCGATCTGGTGCGCGTCGTTGATGCGCCGCGTCGCCTTAAAGTTGGGCTGGCCGGCCTTACACTCGAGCATCCAGTCGCGGGTGAAGCGGCCGGTTTGAATGTCGGTCAGCACACGCTTCATCTCGGCCTTCGTTTCCGAAGTGATAATGCGCGGACCGGTGCTGTATTCGCCGAACTCGGCCGTATTCGAGATCGAGTAGTTCATGTTCGCGATGCCGCCTTCATAGATGAGGTCGACGATCAGTTTCACTTCGTGCAAGCACTCGAAGTACGCCATTTCCGGCGCATATCCAGCTTCCACCAGCGTTTCGAACCCGGCGCGGATCATCTCGACAAGGCCACCGCACAGCACCGCCTGTTCGCCAAACAAGTCCGTTTCGCACTCTTCCTTGAACGTCGTCTCGATGATGCCAGAACGGCCGCCACCGACTGCCGACGCATACGACAGGAACAGATCGTGCGCGTGTCCGCTCTTGTCTTGATGAATGGCGATCAAGCAAGGCACGCCGCCGCCCTTTTGATATTCGCCGCGAACCGTATGGCCGGGGCCCTTAGGCGCGACCATGCCGACATCCAGGTCGGCACGCGGCTCGATCAGGTTGAAATGCACGTTGAGGCCGTGCGCGAACA
>JANOVN010000367.1:0-22143 GCA_031417455.1 Hyphomicrobiaceae bacterium
CCACAGAAGCACTCTAAGCATTTGGCTTGGCGGTCGTTTCGGCTAAGGTGCGCGCTTCAACCCCAACCCCATCCCCATCCTCCAACAAGGCGTCGCAGGCTTGGATGAATTGACATCAGCAACACCGGGCCCAACCGCTGCAGCGCAAACTAACGCGCCCGCTTGGACTTCCGGCGCGGACGAGCGTGTCGCCTACGCCCACGGCTTCAAGATCTCAGTCGAGATCCCGGCCCTCATCTTGGCCGCGACCGGCGCAGGTTTTGGCGCACTCGCCCACGACGCAGACATCCAGTTCGGCCATACGGCGTTCATGTCGGTGATCTTGTTCGCCACCCCCGCCCAGGTTGTCCTTGTCGACCAGTTGGCGCGCGGTTCCTCCGTCTGGGGCGGCACGTTCGCCGTCATGCTGACCGCCATCCGCCTGCTGCCCATGACCGTGACCATCATGCCGCTGCTGCGCGGCCCGGCGACGCGGCGTTGGCAATACGTGCTGGCCTCTCACTTCGTCGCCATCACAGGATGGGCGGAAGCCCATCGCCGCCTCCCCCAGCTTCCCGAGCGGCTGCGCATGCCCTATTTCCTCGGGATGGGGTCGGCGCTCTTGGTGTGCCTGCTCATCGGCACGATCCTGGGGTTCCTGGTCGCAAGCCTCGTCCCGCCTGTGTTGACCTCCGCCTTGCTGTTCATGACGCCTGTGTATTTCGCCATGTCGCTCATTCTGAATGCCCGCCAATCCATGGACTGGTGGGCGCTGGGAGCCGGCGTCGTGCTCGGCCCAATCATGTTCATCGCAGCCCCCGGCTTCGACCTCCTGCTCACCGGCCTCATCGGCGGAACCATCGCCTTCCTGGCAGGGAGGCAGCGCCCATGACCCGTTTACTTGCAGTGACGTCACCCGCCACCACGTTTCCAGAAGGCCTGTGGGGTTACCTGATCCTGCTCGGTATGGCTGTGGTCTTTCATGAGCCCTGGCGCTGGCTTGGCGTCGTGCTGGGCCGCGACCTCGATAGTGACGGCCCGCTGTTTTCCTGGGTCGGCGCCGTGGCGACAGCCCTGGTCGCGGCCCTCGTCATGCGCCTGACCCTGTTCCCCGCCGGCGCACTCGGCAAGTTGCCGCCCGGCGTCCGCGTCGGCGCATTCGCCATCGGTTTGGCGGTGTTTTTCCTGGCCGGCCGCAAGCTGGCGCCGGGCGTGCTGGCTGGAGCACTCGCCCTGATCGCTGGAGCCCTGATCGTATCTTAAATCACTTTACCGTCTGCCGCTTGCGCACGTCGACCGTCAGCGGCCCAGCCCCCGCCGTCCCCGACACGACGTAGTTCGTGCCATCGGCAGCGTCAAAGCGCGCGGAAAAAGCCTTCGCACCCTTCTTCTCAAGCGCAAGCGGCCCCCCCGAACACGCATGCATCGTCATCGCCATATGCGGCGTCAATTCCTGCGATTTCCCGCTGAAACTGACCGACACCGTCTCGCTCGTCGTGTTCGAAACCTGGAACGAAATCGACATCGACTGCGGCCGCCCGAACACCTGCACCAGGATAAATTTCGGATCTTTGTCCGGTGCCTTGGCAACCCCAACCCCGATCTCCGTCAACTCGGCAGTCATCAGATTTTTGTTATGCCCCGGCGAATTGAGCCACCCCTCCATCGCCGACACGGCAAGTGCCCGCGTTTGAAATCCCCGGCTGTCCTTATGCGACGCGAGATTTTCGGCAATCGTGCAGTGTTCATAGCCAACGCGCTGGGTCCGGTCTGAAAGCGTGCCGTCGGCGTCGTGGCTGAATTTGCCCGACTTCGCCAGCAGGTCCGCATAGGCCCGCGCCGCCGCCGTCAACTGCGGGCTGACGACGACGGCCCCGAGTTTGGCCTCCGCCCGCACGGTATTGGTAATTTCGATGATGGCTGCTTCGACTTTGGGCAGGTCCGGCAGGATGGCTGGCATGAGCGGTTCCGTATGGCGCAACAATTAATTCACCGATACATTGCAAGGCGGCAAACACAAGGCACTCATCGACAACCCACCGTCCCTCCCGCCCTCTGGATAGCCCACGATGATGCTCCCCAACGCGCTGTTGCTCATCCGCTTGACCTGCCTCGTCAGCGTCGGCGTGTTGGCGTGTGTCCAATCGCCAGCCAATGCTGCTCAAAAGTCCGATGCCGCGTTTCAAAAACTCTGGACGGATACCAAGGTAACTCTCTCGACCAGAACGGACAGCAAGCCGGATAAGCCGGATAATAAGCCAGCCGTCGACCAGAAGGCCGATGACGAGCCCATCAAACCACGACTGCGCAAAAAGAAGCGCGTTGGCTCTGGCCACCAGCCCGACGCCTCGGGCGCCAAGCCGGGACTTCTCGAAGGCCCGGACCAGCGACAGTCCGAGCGCGAGGTATGCCGCTCCCAATGCAGCCTGGAACGCATGGGCTGCGACCAAGGCAACAACAGCTTCCAAAACCGCTCCGACCAACTCCAAGCCGCCCAATCCAGCTGCTTCCTCGCGGTGCGGTCGTGCCTGAGCAGGTGTTAGGAGGGCTTGGTAAGAGCTTAACTTTCTTCCAACTTCGAGAGCCTAGAGTGAAGCCCCTCCAAGTAATCCGATAGCTGTCGATTGCTGACATCTGCTAGTTCAGCATCGACAACTTGGTCGTATTCATCAGCTTGTTCAAGCCGACCACCCAGCTTAGTCAGCGATGGTTCAAGTACCTCAATAATTATCCTGATTACCCAGCTCTATCCGCAATCGCTCCCCCCACTCCATGGCCGGGCTTATCTGCCCTCGGTCTCGACCCGAGGGACCCGGCCAGCCAGGGGCACAAGCGGTGAACGTCGAGCCCGGAACTCCTGGATGGCCGGGTCAAGCCCGGCCATGTGTGGGGGGAGTATTTTTACGGTTAAAACTGGGTAATCAGGCGCACCCCCGCCTGCGCGGGGCATGCTTTTGCTCGACGCACTCTAGGAGTTTGGGCGGTACGGTCGCAGGATGATTTTTGGCCTGCCACCGCTGGGGGAAATCGCGGTAGGCTGCTCAGCGTTGCTTGCGAGGGTGGTGATGGCTGGGTCGATTAATATTCCGGTTTACAGCGATGCGCTGGTCGTCTTGGGGACGGCGGGGGTAGTTGTGCCGTTAGTGCACCGGCTGGGGTTGAGCCCTGTCTTGGGGTATCTGGGGGCTGGCGTGTTGCTCGGGCCGTTGGGGCTTGGATCGTTTATCGGTTCGGTGCCGCTACTGTACTGGTTCACGGTCGGCGACGTAAAGAACGTATCGGGGATCGCCGATCTGGGCGTGGTGTTTTTGCTGTTTCTAGTCGGGCTTGAGTTGCCGTATGAGCGGCTGATGGCGATGCGGCGGCTGGTGTTCGGGCTCGGCGGATTGCAGGTTTTGCTGTCGACGATCGTGCTCGCGGTGGCGATCTGGGGCCTGGGGCAGCCGGCACCGGTTGCGCTGATGCTGGGGTCATGTCTGGCGTTGTCGTCGACGGCAATCGTGCTGGAAGTTTTGTCGGCGCAGGGGCGGGTGTCGACGAGCGCGGGGCGGGCGAGTTTGTCGGTTTTGCTCGCGCAGGATCTCGCGGTTATTCCGGTGTTGATGTTCGTGTCGGTCCTGGGGGCCGACAAGGGCAGTTCGGTTGTCGAGACGGTCGGACTGACGTTGATGAACGCGGCGGCGGCGATTGCGTTCATCGTGCTGTTTGGGCGGGCTTTGCTGCGACCGCTGTTCCGGCTGGTGGCGCGGACCCATTCGAGCGAGTTGTTTATTGCCGCGATCTTATTCGTCGTGGTGGCAACGGGGGTGATTGCAGCGGCGGCCAGTCTGTCGATGGCGCTGGGGGCCTTTGTGGCCGGGCTGCTGCTGGCGGAGACGGAGTACCGCAAGGCGATTGAAACGACCATCGAGCCGTTCAAGGGACTGTTGCTCGGCGTGTTCTTTTTCACGGTTGGGATGAGCATCGATCTGCGGGTGCTGGCGCTGCATCCGATGGCGTTTGCCGGTTGCGTGATTGGGCTGATCGCGGTGAAGGCGGTTATTCTGACGGGGCTGGCGCGGTGGTACAAGCTTTCGGTTCCAGCGTCCATCGAGACCGGGCTGCTGCTGGGGCCTGGGGGCGAATTCGCGTTCGTGGGAATTGGGCTTGCGGCGGTGCTCGGTGTGGTGGGGCCGGGCGTTGCGAGCTTCGTGCTGGCGGTCACGTCGGTGACGATGGCGCTGATTCCGGTGTTGTCGGTCGTGGCCAACACGATCAGGGAGCGGTTGCAGGAGCCAAAGAAGGCTGATCCAGCACTTGCTATTGCGCCGGTCCGCCAAGTGAAGCACGCCATCGTCATCGGGCATGGCCGGGTGGGCAAGGTCGTTTGCGGGTTGCTGACGAAGCACGGAGTTGCCTACACGGCGGCGGCGGATGATGCGATTTCGGTGTCGCAGGATCGCGAGCAGGGGCATGAGGTCTATTACGGCGATGCGACCAATCCGGCATTCTTGAAAGCGTGCGGGTTGATGGAGGCGTCGGGGGTGATCGTGACCATCCGGACGCAGTCGGCGATTGATGCAATTGTGCGCGCAGTGCGGGATGCGCGGCCCGATATTTTAATCGTGGTGCGTGCGCGCGATGCCGACCACGCGCGGCATCTATATGCCATCGGGGTGAGCGATGCTGTGCCAGAGACGATCGAGGCGAGCCTGCAGTTGTCGGAGGCCGCGCTCGTCGGGCTGGGTGTTCCTACGGGGCCGGTGATCGTGTCGATCCACGAGCAGCGCGACGCGTTCCGCCATGTGCTGCAGGAGGCGGCCAAAGAGGCAGGCGTGACGGCGGGGCGTGGGGTTCGGGCGAAGAAGAGCAAGGTGGTGCGGTAGGGGCTATGAATGAGGGGCCGGTGAAGCGGCGGGTGGGATTGCCGCGTTCGAGGGCGTCGAGACAAATCGGTCATCGAGCTTTCTCCCTTGTTACGCGCGGAACACATGCCGCGCCGAGGGTCGAGTAACACCATTCCATCGTGGCGACAGGTTGGGCGTTGTCAGGCGTGGCGCTCATCTTGAACCGGCGGCAGGTGTAGACTGCGGGCGGTGTGTCGAACGCCGAAGATGGGGCGAACTCGAGGGATCGGGGTCAACCAGTGGAGGTATCGATGACAACACATGTACGGCCGCATAATGCCAAGGCAGCGCTGACCTGGGGTTCGGGTGGTGCGAGCTACGACCGGGTGAGCCATTCAATTGCGGATGCTTTAGAGCACGTGGTGGATCGGGTCGCGCCGACGCCAGGCGATGACTGCCTCGACGTTGCGACCGGAACCGGCTGGACGGCGCGACGGATCAAAGCGAATGGGGCCAATGTGACCGGCGTCGACATCGGGGCAGGCGTGATCGCTGCGGCAAAGGAGATGTCGCCCGAAATTGAATTCCAGGTTGGGGACGCCGAGGAGTTGGCGTTTGCAGATGGGGCTTTCGATGTCGTGACGTCGACGTTCGGGGTGATGTTTGTGGCGCGCCCGGAAGATGCCGCGCGGGAATTGGCTCGCGTTTGCCGCAAGGGTGGACGGCTGGGGCTGGCGACCTGGTTGCCGGGCGATACGATCGAAGGGCTGTTCAAGGTCATGAAGCCGTATATGCCGCCGGCTCCGGCGAGCCCGCCGCCGTCGCCGTTTGAGTGGGGCAAGATCGAGCGCGTGCGCGAGTTGCTGGGTGGTGCGTTCGATCTCAAGTTCGAGACCGGCGTCACGACGTTCCGGGTGCCGAGCGGAGAAGCTGCTTGGGATTTGTTCGTGACCGGCTATGGCCCGACGAAGACCATTGCAGGCGGGTTGGATGAGGCGCGCCGGGCCGAACTGAGGCGCGATTTCATCGCGTATCACGAAGGGTTTTCGAATGAGCTTGGGGTTGCGATGGCGCGCAAGTATCTGGTGACCGTGGGCGTGCGGAGGTAGTTGTCTCGATGGTGTGGTGGCTAGGGTCCTTTCCGGTTTTAATTGAATCGCGAAAAGGACCCTAGAGCGCGTTCCGATTCTACGGAATCGGAACGCCACACAAGGTTTTTGTTTTGCCGCATTTTCGTCATCGCGCAGCGATGCTCCGCATCGACGCCGAACCGGTATCCACTTCGGTCGGAAAATGCTCTAGGCCATCGCCGATTTGTCAGATGACTGGATCGAATGGGTGACTGTCTTGCCGGGCTTGCCGGTCTGAGCTGGCTTGCCGGTCTGAGTTAACTTGGCTGTCTGAGTTAACTTGGCTGGCGGTGAGGATGTCCCACGCGGTGTTGATCTGGCGGAGGCGCAGGTCGCGGATTGCACGGTCGGCGTCGTCGGTTGCTTGATCTGGGTGCCAGCTTTGGCGCAAGCCGTCGACGATTTTTTTCATCGCCGGGAGGCTCGCTTTCGCGGTTACTCCCATGCCGAGGATGTGGAGAGCGTCGTCGTGCGATTGCGGCATTTCGTTTGCCCACTGCTCACTTGGCCACTGGGCAGCGCCTGCCAAGTTGGATAGTTGCGCGGGCTCGGGCGGGGTTGGGACGAGGTCGCCGGTTTTATCGCGCGCGGGGATGTCCAGCGTGTGGCTCAATTCGTGGCCGGGGTCTGGCCCGTCGTGCGCCGGATCAGGTTTCCTGAAGGCTGGCTCAAGGCGCGGGTGATCGTTGCCGGTGTCTTCGGGATCGTCGGGCCATTCGGGGAGGACGGGGCCGAGCGGGTCGTCGAAGGCGGGCTCGACCTGATGCCGTCCATAGGGGCCGAAGGCGGCGCTTTGCGGGTAGGCATTGGGCGGGTCGGCGTCAGATGAGCGGTGGAGGCCGTCGGGGGACATCGGGCCGCTGAGGCTTGGTATGGAGCGGGTGTTGCTGTCGTAGCTCGTGTTGCTGTCTTCGCTTGTGTCGAAGCCGGGACCGGCGTGGACGCGCGGTCTGGCCGCAAGGCCGTCGGCGACGCCGCGTTCGCGGCGCATCCAGAAGAACGTGGCAAGCGCCGACAGGGCGAGGCCCGCGGCGATGAGGATGCTGGTGAGCGAATAGCCGGAGTTCGGGGGTGTCAGCTTTTGCGGTCGGCTGGAATAGGGTTCCTGCTTCGTCATACTTTCAGCTAATTGCGAACTCTTGGTCGAGTCGCTGGTCGCGGTTTGGGGCGGGAACACGGTCGGCGCGAGAGGGGGCTGTGATGCGACGGTTGGGGCCGGAGTTGTGGGCGGTGCGGGCTCGGGCTGAGGGATGGCTGCGACTTTGGCGGGCGGCTCGACCGGCTTGATGGCGGGGACCGGCGGCGTAGGAGTGACAGGTGCCGGGGCCGCTGGCGCGATGGATTGGGGTGTTGGACGTTCAAGCTGACGATCAGATGATGGTTCGATAGCAGGTTGGCGTGCGGTGACTGGCAGCTCATGTGGGGGGAGCGCCGGTTTCAGGGCGGGCTCGGCGCGGGCGGCGGTCTTGGTTTCAGATGGTGGCTTTTTCTTCAGGGCTTGCGGGGGCGATGCTGGGTCGAAGGGCACGCCAGCTTGGAGGCTGCCTGGCTGGGGAGGGGCGACGGGCGATGCCTTCCACGTCAGGCCGCCATTTTGGGTCTGGGCGGTCAGGGCGGTGTCACGACGCGTTGGGGGGGGCGTGGACAAGGGGGCCGATGCGACCGGGCTGTTGCCGGTATTGAATTTGACGTCCAGGCCAAGAGTCGGGGCAAAGCCTGCCGGCATTTCGACGGCGGATTGTTGCGTCAGGTCGGGGCGGTCCGCGCAGTAGCGTTCGAGCTGTGGGTCGCTCTGCTGGGACGGGGCGTCCATCTGGCGGGCGCAGGGATCGCTGGCGGGAAGGTTCCAAGCAGGCGGCATCGACAACTGGAAGCGGCCGTTTTCGAGCCGCGCGCGACCGTCGCGGGCAGGTGGTGAGCCTGCGATAACGGCGGGCCAGGGGACCTCGGCACCGCCGCAGGACATGGTGAAGCTGTGGACGTTCCAGGCGCGGCAGCGGGCGGGGTCGGCTTGCGAGCACAACGTGATCTTGCGCTGTTCGCGGGGGCCGGTGATGCGATAGGTTTGCGGGCTTGAGGAGACGAGCAGGGGGCGGCCGCCGACCATCTGGCAGCTGTAGGGCATGACGAGGTCATCGGCGCGGACGGTTGTGCTCAGCACGGGGACTGCGAGCGCGAACGCCAGGAGCAGGGCGATTTGGATGGGGTTTCGAGCGTGTGTCCGCATAAGGTTCGTTCGCGCACCGGTTTGGTTGAATTCTGCGTGAGCGGTGGTCGGCCATGACAGTGACCGCTTTGTGGCAAACGTGGCGGGAGAACGCATCCGTCGCGGCGTTGCATAGGGTTTACCTGCAATTGCCGTGGATGGATGCGCGTGTATGGTGCAGAAATGTGAGGCGAGGGGCAGGATATGTCATTGAGGATCGCGCCGTATTTGATCGCGGCGCTGGGTGTGGCGGTGATCGGGTATGGGTTGTGGACGCGTCAGCAGGACCCGCCGCGGGTGGTTTCGACCGGCGTGTTCACGTTCAAGGATAAGCACGACACGGTGCTGATCTTTCCCAAGCGGGTCGTGGCGGTGGCGGGGTTTGAGACGACGCAGGTGCAACTGCCGGGGGGCACGTGGATCGATTGCCGGGGCGATTGCGCGGAGACGATCAAGGCCGAGCACACGGAGATTTGGGATAGCCAGATGCTTGGGCGGCGGTGAAGATGGCGACGGCGAGTTAAACCTTCGAGCGCCGCGCATCGTAGACGAACGGGGTTGGCTCCCAGAATTTTTCGAGTTTTAGCGCAGCAACATTGTGACGGGCGACGGCTTCGCAGTGGGCGGGAATGGCGTCGCGGTCCTCTTCGATCAGGCGGAGGAGTTCGAGGAGGTTGTAAATCCAGGTGTCTGGCTCTTTTGAAAAGGGAGCAATGCGGTCTATTTCCTTGATGCTGCGCGCGCACGACTGCAAAAGTTCACGAGCGGTGTCAAGTTCTCCCATGTGAATGTAGGCCTGCGCTTTGGCCCAGTCCGGCCAACCGCCGCGAACGACGTTGCATTCAAGGTAATGCAGAAAGTCGGCACCGGTTTGGATATGAGCCGTAGATGGAATAATCTCCTCCTTCATTACTTCGATCAGTTTTTCGGCGAAATCGGGACGATCAATATCCCAGCCAAAATTCACAATGCCTGGAATTGAGTATACCTGCCCCCATCCGATGTGGGGGCCCTGCCATGATTCGTACAGTGGAAAAATACAGCGCCAGATTTCAACAGAATTTGGTGTTGACCACGACCGCTTAAATGCAATGCCACGAAAATAATACCCTATTGGCATGCAAAACAGCCAGCGTTGAAATCTCCATTGTGGATAGCGCGCGAGTAATGGGGCGATGGCAATTTTAATTTGGCGTCCGGTTGCCATCGTTATCTCTTGGTGTAAAGAGGGATCACGTAAATGCGGGTGGCGTTCGGTTTGAACGCACGAGCTTCTTGCCAGTATTGAAGCATCTGTTTTGGTCTCATGTCAGTATTGCCGGTTTTGGGGTCATAGATACAGACGGTGTTTCGACCAGAATCTTCAAGAACATCGATCCGGGATGACCCACGTGGGAGGATTTCATTGTCATTTTCGATGCCTTGGAAGAATCCCTGTTCTGACCAGACGCCGATTTTGATTTCTGGCCACGACCGCACCTCGTTTCGTATCTCCCGATGGATCAGGTTGCCCAGTTCGCGGGGTGACAGACCTGGGTTGGCAGCTCTGATCGTAGCATCAGCTTCGACCGCCAATTGATGCACGTCGCTGAAGCGGGGGCAGTAAACCTTGTCGTGCAAACACCGGCTACTCCGTGCAAAAATGGTTGCGCAGAGTTTGAGGGGTGCGGGACGGGCGGGGATAAGTTTTCTGGAGACCAGCGATCGGACAGGGGTGCGGCGGCGGTGGAGCGTGATAAGGTGGGCGGATGACACTGGATTTCACAACAATTTCGGCCTCTTCCATTACTGGCGTTTTGCTGGCGGGGGGGCAGTCGCGGCGGATGTTTGCGCAGGGCGGCACAAGCGGCGACAAGGGCTTGCTGGAGATTGCCGGTCAGCCGATGCTGGCGCATGTGGCGTCCCGCTTAAAGCCGCAGGTGGGCGCGATGGTCATTAACGCGAACGGCGATCCGGCGCGGTTTTCAGCGTTCGGGCTGCCGGTGGTCGCCGATACCGTCGAGGGGCATGTGGGGCCGCTGGCGGGGGTGCTGGCTGGGATGCGCTGGTCGGTTGCGAATGTTCCGGAGGCGACGCATATCGCGACGGTGTCAACGGATGCGCCGTTGCTGCCGCTCGATCTGGTGGCGCGGATGGCGGCTCAACTTGGTGACAAGCCGATTGTGCTGGCGTCGTCGTGGGGCGAAATTCAGCCGGTGATAGGCTTGTGGCCGGTCGCTTTGGCCGACGATCTGGAAGCAGCACTCAAGGGCGGCGTGCGCAAGGTGCTTGCCTGGACCGACCGGCATGGTACGACGACGGTCGACTTTGCGTTCGTGCAACTGGGTCCGCTGCTCGTCGATCCGTTCTTCAATGCCAATACGCCCGCCGAACTTGAACAGGCGGAAATGTATCTGGAGCAGGAGATGGCTGGCGAGTGATGGTCTTCAAGTTTTTGGATTGATGAGAGATTTGGTCCCGTATCGATGAAAAATCAGGTTCCGGTCATTGGCGTGTCAGGTTGGAAGAAATCGGGCAAGACGACGCTCGCCGTTCGCCTGATCGAAGAGTTTACGCGGCGCGGGCATCACGTGGCGTCGATCAAGCACGCGCACGAGGGCTTCCAGGTCGACGACGCGCAGACCGACAGTGCGCGGCACAGGAGCGCTGGGGCGGCCGAGGTTTGTATCGTAGGCTCGCAGCGGTGGGCGATCATTCATCAATTGGTTCAGGAGCCCGAGCCTTCGTTAGAGGAAGTGTTGTCGTGGATGTCGCCGGCCGATCTGATCGTGGTCGAGGGGTATAAATACGCTGAAATCCCTAAGATCGAGGTGCGGTCGATGATTGCATTTTCCAAGACTAAGCTGGCGGGGGACGATCCGCAGGTGATTGCAATCGCGTCGGATCAGGACGAGCCAGGCGAGCGCGTGCCAGTGCTGTCGCGCGATGACATCGGCGAACTTGCCGATTTGATCACGGCCAAGATCGGGCCGATAGGGCGTCGCGTTGCCAAGGCGAGAGTGGCGGCGGCGGCGGGTGAGGCGGTCCCGGTGTCGGCTGCTGAGCCCAAATTGCGGGACTAATTTCATGATTGGGCGGTCGGCGCTTGCTGGGATGATGGTTCTGGGGGCCGTCACGGCAGCGGTGGCGGCTGAGAAGCCGCGCGTGCCGCCGGGGCGCGATCCGGGCGGGGTGGCGATTGCGATCATTGGGCCGGGGGTGGATTATACGCAGGCACGCGTTGCCGAGCGGTTGGCGCGCGACGGCGAGGGCGAGATCATCGGGTTCGATTTGATCGATGGGGACCGGCGGCCGTATGCGGTGGGCGTGGCGGAGATTGAGAGCGCCGCTCAACACTGGTTCGTTTTACACTTGCTTGAGCCGCAAGTGCCGAGCCGTCTTGCGGTGTTCCGGGCCAATTCGGGTGACCGGCTGAGTTTGGCGCAGGCGATCTCGTTGGTCGCGAAGACCCCGGCGCGGATCGTGTTTCTGGCGGGCGGGTTTCCTGAAAGTCCAGTGCCCGATTTTGAATTCCTGGCGGCAGCGTCAAAGCAGTTTCCAGAGTTGCTGTTTATTGTGCCAGCAGGCGATCAAGCGGAGAAACTTGATGCACCTGGGCGTGAAACGCTGCCGAATGCCGTTGTTGTTTCGGCGTCTGGCAGTGGCAGCGACGTCCCGGCATTATTTCCGCAGACAGGTGCATATCCGGGAAAGCCTAACCAGGGCACGGGTGTTGATGTAGCGACCTCGGGCAACCACGCATGGGCGCGGTGCAAAGGAACCGATTGCGAGACAACGGGCGGGAACACTTCGCAGATAGCTGCCGCGCGCGTGGCGGGATTGGCTGCGCGGTTGTCGGCGGAGAATGCGGCGTTGGGCGGGGCGTCGCTCAAGGAGGCCATCGTGGCACTGGCGAAATCCGATGTGGCCGAGGCTGAGGTCAAGACCCGGTATGGGGTGATTGAGAAGACGGGGCCCGATTTTCGGGTGAAGTGATGCCCCAATGGATGGGCCGGAATTTTTGGCAGTTCGCAGCTTTGCTGCGAGCACGGCTCTAGGTGTTGTCGCGCTTAGGAGACCCGCAAGAATAACCGAATCGTGATCCGTAGACGTTTTCTTGGTGCCGCCGCACTCACTCGCTTCCCCTCCCACTGTTGCCCCGGACGGCCCTGAACTTGCAGATCCGGGGTCTTTGCCTACCTGTGGGAGGTAAGGGTCCCGGATCGGCGTGCGCGAGGGGGCGCACTTGTCTTAGGAAAACATTGGCAGGGGAATTCTGAGCTTGGAACTGCTGGATGGCCGGGTCCCTCGGGTCGAGTTTGAGGGCAGGCAAGCCCGGCCAGAGAGTAAAAATTGGTACGTGCGGACGAGGCCGGGTCATCAGGCAAGTATTTGCGTTGTTTGCTTTTGATTGCAATATTTTTCTAAATTCTACTTATAATTGCAATTCAGAGTGGAATGTTCAATTTGATGCGCGCTTTAATGATTTCAATACGATTTTAGGTGAACCTTGTAGTTAGTGTTTCTTTGGGAATCAGTGCAATTGAACAGGCATTGATTTTCGAATTCGATATTGTGGGGGTGCCGTGGCTCAAGAACTCGATTTCGTTCTCAAAATGGTCGATGCCGGTAAGACGATCAAGTTCTATCGCGATTACTATGGACGGCAGAAGGTCGAAATCCGCACGGCATGGATTTGGCGGAGGCAGGTGCCGCTGGGCGATCATGAGATCATGATCGTGCGCGAGGCGTTGCAGATCCGCCGCCGGTTGCGCGAGGCGTCTTCGCACAAACAGATGCAAACAAAGCAGGCATGATTATTCAGCGGCCATGGGGATCGCGCCGGGGGCTTTAATGGCCGGTTTGCGGCTTAGGCCGCGGATCACGGTGTAGAACACCGGCGTGAAGATCAAGCCGAACACCGTGACGCCGATCATGCCCCAGAACACGGCGGTGCCAAGCGCAACACGCAGTTCAGCGCCTGCCCCGGTCGACATGTAGAGCGGCACGACGCCGAAGGTGAAGGCGAGCGACGTCATCAGGATCGGGCGCAGCCTCAGGCGGGCAGCTTCGACGGCGGCGTCGGCCGGGCGGCGGCCCTGGTCCTCAAGCTGACGGGCAAATTCCACGATCAGGACGGCGTTCTTGGCGGCGAGACCGATCAGGACGATGAAGCCGATCTGGGTCAAGATGTTGATGTCCTGGCCGTGCAGACGGACGCCGAACAGCGCCGAGAGCAGGCACATCGGCACAATCAGCATGATGGCGAGCGGAAGCGTCCAGCTTTCATATTGGGCAGCGAGCGCTAAGAACACGAACAGCACGGAGAGGGCGAAGATCATGTAGCCAGCGCGTCCGGCCTTGGCTTCCTGGTAGGACAGGTCGGTCCACTCGTAGGTGATGCCTTGCGGGAGTTTTGCGGACGCCAGTTCCGCCATCAGGCGGAGGGCTTCGCCAGAGCTGACGCCGGGTTTGGTTGCGCCTTGGACTTCGATGGTCGGGTAGAGATTATAGCGCGGCACACGGTCGGGGCCGGCGATGTTGCGCATGGTGACGAGGTTGGCGAGCGCAATCATGTCGCCCTTCGTGCTCTTGACCATGATGCGGCCGATGTTGGCTGGATCAAGCCGGAACTCGGCGTCGGCTTGGGCTGTGACGCGGAATGTGCGGCCGAACATGTTGAAATCGTTGACGTAAGCTGATCCCATAAATACGCGCAGGGCTTCGTTGATCGCCGACAGGGGCACATTCAGCATCTGGGCTTTGGTGCGATCTACGTCGATGAACAATTGCGGGGTCGCGGTGGCGAAGGTCGTAAAGACGTTGGCAAGCCCTGGAACCTGGTTGGCGGCCTGAATGAATTCGGCGGCGACGTTGGCGAAGTCGTTGGATGCAAGGTTGGCGCGGTTTTGGAGCCGCATGGAAAAGCCGGTTTGGCCGCCCATGCCGCGTACCGGTGGTGGAATGAACACGAAAGCGCTGGCGTCAGTGATTTGGGCGAGTGAGGCACGCAAATTGCTGGCGAGGGTGTCGGCGTCCTGGCCGAGTTTATGGCGTGCTTCGGCGTCGTCCAGGACGGCGAAGATGGCACCTTGGTTGGTGGCGTTAGTAAAGGTGGCACCCGACCGGCCGGCATAGCCAGAGGTCGCTTTAATGCCCGGCGTTTTCATCATGATGTCGGTGGCGCGGCGGACAACTTCGTCGGTGCGCGAGAGCGATGCGCCGTCGGGGAGCTGCACTGAGACGATGAGGATGCCGCGGTCCATTTTCGGAATGAAACCGGTCGGCGAACTGGTGACGATCATGATGGCTGCTGCGATCAGACCGGCGTAAGCGAGCAGGACCATCGGCGAGAAGCGGATCAAGCTTCGGGTCAAAGAGGCATAGCCGTTTTCCAACGCGATGAAGGCACGATTGAAGCCGTTGAAGAATGCCTTGAAGGGCCGCATCAGCAGGCTGGAAATGGACTGGCCGTGTTTTACTGGCGCATCGCTGTCGTCCAAGTGGGCCGAATCGCGATGCGCGTGGGGTTGCAGAAGGATGGCGGCGAGCGCGGGGCTGAGGGTTAGCGAATTGAAAGCGGAGAGGATGGTCGCGGTCGCGATGGTGACTGCGAACTGGCGATAGAATTGACCGGTGATGCCGCCGGCGAACGCGGTCGGGATGAAGACTGCAGACAGCACGATGGCGATGGCGATGAGGGCGGTGCCGACTTCGTCCATCGTAACGCGTGCGGCTTCGATGGGTGACAGCCCTGCCGCCAATTTGCGTTCGGCGTTTTCAACGACGACGATGGCGTCGTCCACCACAATGCCGACGGCAAGCACGAGCCCGAACAGGGTCAGCATGTTGATCGAGAAGCCGAAGGCCGACATGACCGCGAAGGTGCCGATCAGCGATACGGGAATCGCGACCAAGGGGATGACGGCGGCGCGCCAGGTTTGCAAGAAGATGAGGATGACGAAAACGACGAGGAGAACGGCTTCGAAAATCGTTTTGTAGAGTTCGCGGATCGAGACCTCGATGAACTCGGTCGGATTATATTCGATGCGGTATTCGAGGCCGGGGGGGAAGCGCTCGGAGAGGCGCTTCATGGTGTCTTTGATGGCCTGCGTGGTGCGGATCGCGTTTGATCCCGGCTGCTGCGTTACGACGACGACGGTTGCGGGATCACGCGACAGGTAGCCGTAGGTCGAGTAATTCAGTGCTCCCAGTTCAACGCGACCAACGTCGCCGAGACGGACGACGCGACCGTCGGCACCGGTCTTAAGGACGATGTCGTTGAACTCGCTGGCCTCACGCAGGCGGCCTTTGAGGCGCAGGGAGGTTTGGAACGCGCCGGTTTTGTCGAGCGGCGGCTGGCCGACCGCGCCGCCCGCCACTTGGATGTTGGATTGGCGCAGCGCTGCGAGGACTTCTTCGGCGGTCATGCTGCGGGCGGCGATCTTGTCGGGTTCGAGCCAAACCCTCATGGAATACTCGCGCGAGCCAAACAGCGTGACGCCGCCGACGCCTTCGATGCGGGCAATTTCATCGGTGACGTTCAGCAGGGCATAGTTTGAGATGTAGACTTGATCGTATTTCGCCCCTGGCGAGATCATGTGGACGACGAGCAGGAGGTCGGGCGAGCTTTTGCGGACCGTGACGCCGCCGCGCTGCACTTCTTCGGGCAGGCGCGGCATTGCAGCGGAGACGCGGTTCTGGACCAGCACGGTGGCGCGGTCGATGTCGATGCCGAGGTCGAAGGTGACGTTGATGCCAAGGCCGCCATCGCCGGTTGATTGCGACGACATGTAGATCATGCCTTCGACGCCGTTCACTTCCTGCTCGATTACGGCTGCGACCGTGTCGGCGACGGTTTCGGCGCTGGCACCGGGATAGGTGGCGTTGATCTGGACCGTTGGGGGGACGATTTCAGGGAACTGGGCGATGGGCAGGGTGAAATATGCGATGCCGCCGACGATCATGGTGAAGATCGAAATGACGGTTGCAAAGATCGGTCGGTCGATAAAGAAGCGGGACAGGCGCATGGGGAATTCCTATCGCGTTACGCCCGCAGCTGGCGGGGTCCCGTCGGAGATTTTCAAGGGCTCGCGTTTGGCGATGACTTTCTGGCCGGGGCGGATGCGGGTCAGGCCCTTGGTTACGATCCAATCGTCTGCCGCGAGGCCATCGCGGATCACGCGCAAGCCATCGACGAGCGGGCCGAGGGTGACCTTTTTTCGGACGGGGACATCGTCGGTGCCGACCACAACGACGTAGCGGCTGGCCTGATCGGCGCCGACCGCTTCGTCGGGCACAAGGGTTGCGACATAGGCCTGTGAGCCCTGGAGCCGGAGCTTGGCGAACTGGCCTGGGGTGAAGAGCCGATTGGCATTGGGGAACAGGGCGCGGGCTTTCAGCGACCCGGTTGCGGGATCGAGGCGGTTGTCGAGGAAGTCGACGACGCCTGAGTGGGGGAAGCCTTTTTCGTCGGGGAGAGCCGCCTCGACGCGCGCGCCCTTTTTGGCGGCGGTTTGAGCGCCGCGTTCGGCAAGGCGCTTGTATTTCAGGGCATCGGCTTCGGTGATGTCGAAGTAGAGGTAGATCGGATCCTGGCTGACGATGGAGGCGAGCGTGGTCGCGCCGCTAGTGCCACCTGCGGTCACGTAGTTGCCCGGCGTGACGGATGCCCGACCGATCTGGCCGGATACGGGGGCGGTCATGCGCGTAAAGCTCAAATCCAATTCGGCGGATTTTACTTTTTCCTCGCCGACGCGTGCTTGGGCTTCGGCTTCGCGTTGCAGGTTTTCGCGGTCGTCGAAGACTTTTTCTGAAACGATCTTGCGTTCGACGAGAGGGCGGGCGCGCTCGACGTCGAGGCTGGCGTTACTGATGCGGGTCTGGGCTTGCTGGAGTTCCGCCTTGGCCTGGGCGAGAGCGCGTTCGTAGGGCCGTGCGTCGATCACAAACAACAGGTCGCCTTTTTTGACTTCCTGGCCATCCTTGAACAACACATCCTGGAGGTAGCCGTTTACGCGGGCGCGCAGGTCGACGGTTTCCACGGCGTCGAAGCGGGCCGAGGTTTCGTCCCACTCGACGATTTCGCGCGCGAGCGGCTGGCTGACGATGATGGTCTGAAGGGGGGCTGCGGGTGCTGTGGCGGGACTGGTGGTGGAGGTTGTCGCGGGTGAGCGAAGGGTGTTCTCGCGCATGCTTTTGCCGCTGTCGGTGATGCCAGCTAGGATCATGTCCCAGCTGCGGCCAGACAGGACTGGTAATGCCAAGTAGGTCGCACCTGCAGCGATGGCCATCGCAAGGAGTGTTGTTCGTGAGTGCATCAATCGGTACCGCAATTGCCCGCAAAGTCCTGACGGCCCGGACGGGCCGTCAGGACTTTGGTATACCGGGACATTACGGCCTCAAGGAGAAATCATGAAGCGGTTAATGCATTGCAGGCATGCAGAATCTTACCAGGCGCGTCCGTAACCGCCGCCGTAACCGCCGCCGTAGCTGCGGTTTTGATAGGCGGCCAAGCGCGGATCGTTGGCAGGGATTTCGGCAATGCGGCGGTTGCCGTAGCCATCGACGAGGATCACGCGGCGCATGGCTGGCCGCTCGTAACGCTCGCGGGAGGCGTAGCCTGCGCTGGCCATATCGCGGTTGTTGCCACGATCGCGGCGGGCCATCCGGGGTTCATCGTCTTTCGGCTTGCCGTGGACGACGATTTTAGTGTGCGCATTGCCGTGTTTGGCAACCAGCTTGTAGGTTTTTTCAGCGTTGGCCGGGCTTTGGCGGATGCAGCCGTGCGAGGCGGGGCTGCCGAGGCGGCCGACCGACTGGGTGGCGTGCATGGCGACGCCGCCGTTGAAGAAGACGGCGTGGGGCATCGGGGCGTTGTCGTATTGTTTTGAGAACCACATTTTCGACGACCAGACCGGGCGGAACGTACCGGTCGGCGAGCGATGGCCCTCGGCACCCGATGAGATCGCCCAGGAGCCGACGACGTTGCCGTATTCGGTCAGCGTCATGCGCTGTTTGGTGAGGTCGATGTCGATGTTCAAGGTGATCTTGGGCGGTTCGGGCTTGATGGCAACGGCGGGGGCGGCAACGACCGACGCTGTTGGGGCCTCTGATTTCGGAGCGGTGTTTGCGTCGGGTTTGGACGCGGTTTCCTGAGGGACAGCCTGCTTGGGCGCGGATGGAGCCACCGCCGGTTCGATCTCTGTCGGTTTGGCTTGGGTCGGCTGGGCCTGAACCGGTTTAGCGGGTGCCGCGTCAAGAGGGGTCGGCGTGGTAATCAGTTTGTAGGGCAGCGTTACCTTGGGCGCTGCATTGGGGGATGCGACCGGTTTTTCTTCGGCTGAAGCGGCAGGCAGGGGCGGGGTATCGGCGGCAATGGCTGGAGCGGTGCTCATCAGTGCAAGCACGGCGCAACCAGCCAGGATGTATTTGGTCAGGACTTTAGTGGCCAAGGACTCGAGGGCCAATGACTTAAGGTGCACGGACTTCGTGAACGAGAGTTCGGCTGAGCCGACCCGGAAACGCGACATACAAAACTCCAAACGACTGAGGACAAGGGAATTTGGAGAGCGAGTTGTAATGGTGAACTTCATGCTAATTGCTTAACTGCGGTAACATGAACCGCAATAAAGGCGAAATTCTTGTTTTGAAACAAGAATTAACGCTGCGTTCACAAGAGTGCGCGGCTTGGTGGCCGCTCTAGCGACCGCTGGGCCACGACGACCAGCGAAGGAACATTTCCAGTCGTGGATCAGCCGTCGATCAGAGGTTTTCGACGGCGAACTCGATCCGGCGGTTGCGGGCTTTGTTGAGCGCGGTTGTGTTGGGCGCGACGGGACGGGCCGAGCCCATGCCGACGGGCGCAACGCGAGTGCTGTCAATGCCTTTTGTGGCGAGATAACTAGCAACCGTCTGGGCGCGGTCCAACGAGAGTTTCTGATTCAACTCGGGCGAGCCGGTGCTGTCGGTGTGGCCTTCCACTTTCAGACGGGCATTGGGGCACCGTTTGAAGGCAGCGGCGAGCCGGTCGAGGGTTGCAATACTTGTGCTTTTCAGCTCGGCGCGCGCGCTTTGGAAGACGATGCGGCCTTTCTTGACGGCATTTGCCACGGAGGTCTTGCAGGCAGCAACGTCTGCAGTTGAAGTGGCGAGCGGAACTGCTGGCGAAGTGGTTGGGGCCAACGTGGTTGGTGTCGTCGCGGGCGGGGTTGCGCTGCTTGGCTTATAGTCGGGGTTGGGGCGGGCGGCGGCTTCCTGGTTGGCAGGGGTCGAGCCGAAATAGGACGTTACGCCCGCAGGACGCGGCGGGGTTGGGGTGATGAGGTTAGTCACCGCCGCGATCGCTGCTTGCGCCAGGGACGGTTCCTTCACCGGCGGAGGTGCCGGGCGGTAGTCGGGATTGGGTATGGCTGCTTGTTCTGCTGGAGCTGGGGTGGTGCCGAAATAGCTGGTCACGCCTGGCTGGCTTGCCGGGTTTGGCGGTGCTGCGGCGGTTGACTGGTTTTTCGGCGCTTTGGCTTCTGGCGCTTTGGCTGTTTTGGCTGCGGTTTCGGCGGCAGGCATCGGCGTTGGTGCGGGCGTAGCAGCGGTCTCTGCTTGGGCGACTGCGGCAAGGGCGGATGGTTTGTAGTCGGGGTTCATCGTGGCGGGTGCTTCCGCGAGCGGTGGCGTGACGCCGAAGAACGAGGTGACGCCCTTGGGGGAGACGGGTGCTGGTAAGGCAACAGGTGCGACAGGTGCAACAGGTGCGGGTGCCGCGGCTGCAATTTGCGCAGGTGCGGTAGCGGGGAGCGTTGCGAGTGCCGTTGCGGGTTTATAGTCGGGGTTCATCTTGGCGGCCGTCTCGGCAACCGGTGGGGTCGTGCCGAAGTAGCTCGTAACGCCAGCCGGCGCCGCAGGTGCGGGGGCGGCGGCTGCTGCCGGTTTGGCGGCCGCGGGTTTGGCAGGTTCGGTGTTTTTGGTTGGTGCGGTCGCTACGGGAGGGGTGGCAGAGGTTGCGGGCTTGGCAGCCTCAGCGGTTTTGGCTGGCGGGGTCGCCGCTGGCGTCGGTGCGGGCATAGCAGGCTTTGCGGCTTCGATAGGCTTTGCGGCTTCAACAGGTTTTGCGGCTTCGACTGGCTTTGCGGGTGGCGAAGAGGGGGCGGCGGCGGAAATCTGCGCGCTCTTTCCGCCGGTCACGGGGTTGGGCGACGGGGTATCGGTCTGGGAGGTCAGCAGGAGCGCCAAGCCGCCAGCACCCAGGCCGTACATTGCCAGGACCGGCAACCAGGATGACCACCTGTAGCTCTGTTTGGTGACCGTTGGGCGATGTTGGATCATTTCGGCTTTGGGCGTGATTGATTTCGAGGCGACAACGGGGATGGCGTCTTTGACAACTGCGGCGAGTTTTGCGGTCTTGGCGGAGGAGGCGGCACTGGCGGCACCAGCGGTTGCGTGTGCGGCGACCGGCGTGCCGATCAGTTGGCTCAAGGCTGGGGGAACGGCTGCGGCGAGAGAGGCGTGTTCGGCATCGAACAGGTGGGCGAGGCCGGTGGCCGTTGCTTCGCCGCTCATGCGGTGGCGCTTGCCCAGGATCGAGAGGACATGCGGGGCCAGCGTGTTTACGAGCAAAGCCGAGGAGGCTGGTTTAATGCCGGACAAGGCGGCGATGGTTTGGGTGACCTTGCCGAGCTTTGAGCCAAAGATCGCCTGGAGTAGCTGAGCGCCGAGGCGATAGATTGGGGCTGCGGTCATGGTGCCCTGATACAGGGCTGGCAGGCGATGGAGCAGCGTGCCGTCGTTCACCGGATCGGAGACAAGCCGCGAGACGACAGACTGGCCGCCCTGCCCGGACGCGACATGGGACGCCGACGCCGTGCCCGACAGTATTGCGGGGAGCGCGAGCGCAATGGCTTTTTCGATGTTGGCTGGCGTCTCGCCGAGAAGCTTGGCGGCATAGCCGATAAATTGCGACGTGACAGACGATTTCATCTGCTCAATGAGCGTCATGGACATGACGGGGCCACCCAACTGTTACTGGAACAACGGCTTAGACATAACATCCGTCGCCCGTAAGCGGAAGTTATTGCAGCGACATTCTTTTTGGCGATCGTCAAAATAGTGAATGGCGGGCGGATGCCCGAAATTTGGGCAACTGCGCGAGGTGGGCTGGTTGCAAGCAAACTGATTATTCGGCGGCTTCTTTGACGAATTGGAGCGAGGCGAGGCGGGCATAGGCGCCGTTGCGACGAACGAGGTCGGCGGGTTTGCCTTCTTCTATGATGCGGCCCTGGTCCAACACGAGGATGCGGTCGGCCTTCTGGACGGTTGCCAGCCGGTGAGCGATGACGATGGTGGTGCGCGTCTTCATGACGCTTTCCAGCGCGCGCTGGACCAGCCGCTCGTTTTCGGCGTCGAGCGCGCTGGTCGCTTCGTCGAGCAGGAGGATCGGTGCGTTCTTGAGGATGGCGCGGGCAATCGCCAAACGCTGGCGCTGGCCGCCGGAGAGTTGGACGCCGCGTTCGCCAAGCCGGGTTTCGTAGCCCTGGGGGAGAGCTTCGATGAATTCGGCGGCTTGGGCGGCGTTGGCGGCCTTTGCAATGTCGTCGATGGAGGCATTTTGCGTGCCGTAACGGATGTTTTCGGCGACCGTGTCGGCAAACAGGGCGACGTCTTGCGGGACGAGCGAAATGCGTGATCGGATGGCGGCAACGTCGGCGTCATGCAGGGGCACGCCGTCGAGCAGGATCTGGCCGCTGGCTGGATCAAAGAAGCGGAGCGCGAGATTGAAGACGGTGGTCTTGCCAGCGCCCGAGGGACCGACAAGGGCCACGGTTTCGCCGGGTGCAATCTTGAACGAGATGCCCGCTAGCGCGCTGAAGTCGGGCCGCGTGGGATAAACGAAGCTGACATCGCGGAATTCGAGCTGGCCGCGTGCCGGGACGGGCAACGGTACCGGTTTGGCCGGTGACATGATCTCTGGCTTGACGGCCAGCAATTCGGTTAAGCGTTCGGCGGAACCGGCGGCAGAACTGATTTCGCC
>JANOVN010000368.1:0-3492 GCA_031417455.1 Hyphomicrobiaceae bacterium
GGTCCGCACCCAACCGATGCCCTACCGCCTGCTGAAGCTTGCTGAGGATAGTGCGTAATCAGGTACCTTTATGAGAATGATAACGATCCCGGATCTGCGCAGCCCAAGTGTGCGCACTTGTCTTAGGAAAACAGTGCGATCTCTCAAGCCCGGTCGTTTAGTTCAGCCGCCAGCGCGTCCCGGCCAAGTGCACGAAACACCGCTTTCACTATGCCGGAGCTAGTGAGCCCCGCCTCTGCGTACATCACATCGGGTTTGCCGTGATCTATGAAGATATCGGGCAGCACGAGCGAGCGCACTTTCAGCCCGCGATCCAGCAAGCCGTCCTCGGCGAGATACTGGAGCACATGACTGCCAAACCCGCCAACCGATCCCTCTTCAACCGTAATGAGCACCTCATGGTTGAGCGCCAATTGGCGGATTAGCACGGTGTCGAGCGGCTTCATGAAGCGAGCATCGGCGACAGTGGCGGGCAATCCAAACGACGCCAATTGATCTGCAGCCTTCAGGCACTCGCCAAGCCGCGTACCGATCGACAGCAGCGCGACCTTCGAGCCCTCGCGCAACACCCTCCCACGGCCGATATCCAGCGGTACGCCTTGCGCTGGCATAACGACGCCAGTCCCCTCACCGCGCGGATAGCGAAACGCCGACGGGCGGTCGTCAATGGCGGCCGCAGTCGCCACCATATGCACGAGTTCGGCTTCATCGCTCGCCGCCATCACAATCATGTTCGGCAGACATCCGAGATACGCCATGTCGAACGTCCCGGCATGCGTCGCCCCATCCGCCCCGACAAGTCCTGCGCGGTCGATGGCAAACCGCACCGGCAGCTTCTGGATTGCCACATCGTGCACGACCTGATCGTACGCCCGTTGCAAGAACGTCGAATAAATCGCCGCAAACGGCTTGAACCCTTGCGTCGCAAGCCCAGCCGCGAACGTCACCGCATGTTGCTCGGCAATCCCGACATCGAAAGCGCGCGACGGAAACTCCTTCGCGAAATGGTCAAGCCCCGTACCGCCCGGCATGGCGGCATTGATGGCAACGATTCTGTCATCACGCCGCGCCTCCGCAATCAACGCGTCCGCAAACACTCGCGTATAGGCAGGCGCGGACGGTTTAGGCTTGTCCTGCGCGCCGGTGATGATGTTGAACTTGTTGACACCATGATATTTATCGTCGGCAGCCTCCGCAGGTGCGTACCCCTTGCCCTTTTTGGTGACGACGTGGATCAGGATTGGCCCCTGGCGGGCGTCGCGCACGTTTTTGAGCACCGGAAGCAATTGATCGAAGTCATGCCCATCGATGGGGCCAACATAGTAAAACCCGAGTTCCTCAAACCACGCTCCGCCTTGCCACAACGAACGAGTGTATTCCTCCATCCGTGCCGCGCGCCGTTCCCAGCTCTTGGGCAAGTGCTTTGCAAGCTGCTTGGCAAAGTCGCGGACATAAAAATACGTCCCGCTGGACGTGATGCGTGCCAGATAAGACGACAACGCCCCCGTCGGCGGCGCAATCGACATGTCGTTGTCGTTCAAGATCACGATAAGGCGCGAGTCGGCGGCCCCGGCGTTGTTCATCGCCTCATAAGCCATGCCCGCACTCATCGCACCATCGCCGATGACCGCGACGACATGGTTGCTCCCGCCCTGCAGGTCGCGGGCAACCGCCATCCCAAGCCCAGCGGAGATCGACGTCGAGGAATGACCCGCTCCGAATGGATCGTATTCGCTTTCCGAGCGCTTCGTGAAGCCCGACAGCCCGCCCGGTTGGCGCAACGTGCGTATTTTGTCGCGGCGGCCAGTCAGGATCTTATGCGGATAAGCCTGGTGGCCGACGTCCCAGATAAGCTTATCCGCGGGCGTGTCGAACACATAGTGAAGCGCAATCGTCAGATCGGTGACGCCCAGCCCCGCCCCCAGGTGCCCGCCGGTAACCGAGACGGCCTCCACCAGCTCTGTCCGCAATTCCTGAGCCAATTGAGGGAGTTGCTTCGTCGTCAGCGCCCGCAGATCGGCCGGAAGATGGATCGTATCCAGCAGCGGCGTCTTGCTCATTGGCACAACAGCGGTCGCGTCCGCAGTCTTATCGCGCTTACTCATAGCAACCCTCAAACGACGGCAGGCTGTAACGGATACGCAAGCAAGCGTGCGGCGGTTTCGTGATCCAGGTCAAGAGGGAAGGGGGAAGGGCGATGGGCGATGGGCAATGCGCCGCTCGGCCCTGCTCACGACTCCCCATCCAGCGGCTCGGTCCCCTTCGGGCTGCCATCTTGAGCAAACGTCAGCTTCTCGACCTTGGCTTTGGCCTGCTTCAAAAGGCGGTCGCAGTGTTCCTTGAGGGCTTCGCCGCGCTCGTAGATTGCGATGCTTTCTTCCAGTTCGACATCGCCGCGTTCCAGCCGCGACACGATGGTCTCAAGTTCCTTCAAGCCGCGCTCGAAGCTCATTTCGGCGATGTCGGGATGGGCGGTATTCGGTGCTTTAGCCATTGTTCCACATCGTTTTTAATTAGGTGTCTGAGAGCGCACACTTCCGGAGCCGGTTTTACCGTTGATTTAACGGGAATCGGCGGCAGACCCTAGCAATTTTCTGCTGACCCGCACGAGCGTTCCGTAGGGAACAGCGGTCGCAGCGTCGGTGGGTGATCATGCATCCAAGGTCATTTTGAGATCCAGGAGCGCGTTATGGCACGGATTACAGCCATTCAAAGTCCACGCAACAGCTATTGGCAGGAACATACCGCACGGGTCGCACCTGGCGCGCAAAACGAACAGCCGGGCGATTGCGATATCGTCATCGTCGGCGGTGGCTTGGCTGGTCTATCAACGGCCATCGCCATTATGGAGATGTCGCCGTTTGCCAAAGTCAGCGTGCTTGAAGCAGCCTTCGTCGGCTACGGCGCAAGCGGCCGCTCCGGCGGTTTGATGTCGCCGCTGGCGGCTCCAATCTGGCTGCTTTCGGCACAACGTAACGCCGATCATGCATGGGCCATCAAGCACTTACGCTCGCTCGTCGATGACGCGGCGGCTTGGATCGGCAAGGCCATCCCCGAAAGCGAAATCAAATCCGAGACCCTGACACTCGAAAGCATCGGCAAATTGACCGGGCTTGGCCTGGAAACCCTCAGCGGCATTCTCGACCATGGCGATATCGGCCACCGGCTCACCAGCAACCCGGCCCGGCCCGGCAGCGATGCGCTGTCGATGGCCTGCCACACCGTCAACCCGTTCGGGCTGGTTCAAGGACTTGCGCGGCATGCACGAGCCTTAGGCGTCAAGATTTACGAAGGCATTGAAGTCGAGCGCATCGAGGACAGCGTGAACGGCGCTTACATTTTGCTGGCAAACGGTCATGCGGTCTGCGCCGATACGGTCGTCGTTTGCACGAATGCCTACTCCGATACGATTGCAATGGCACGCAAGGCGCGCGGCAAGGTTGTTTCCAACAACATGCTGGCAACGAAGCCGCTCGCGGCCCAGACCCAGGC
>JANOVN010000369.1:0-12137 GCA_031417455.1 Hyphomicrobiaceae bacterium
CGTCAAGAACTCGTGGATCGCACCGATACCGGCTCCAGCCGTCCCCGTTTGCGGATCGGGTGGCAGCATCGGACGCGTCCCGCGGGCCAAAACATGGCGCTCAAGAAAAATCTGTTCGCAGTCGCGCATTTGCACCCGCCCTTTGCGGGTCGCGATATCACGCGCAGTCGGCCCGACCGCCACCATGTCATGGAGGCGGTCGGCGACTGAAACTTCATCATCGTGCAAGCTTGGTTGAACATCATCAGCATCACGAAGCACGCTGGCCAAGATCGAGATCGTCACTAAGCGCTGCTGGCCGTCGACCACTTCATAGACGCGTGGACCGATGGACGGCGAAGGCGCAGCGATGCCCTCCGCTTCAGGATCGAGTAGCAAGATGTTGCCGAGGAAGTAATCCGGCCCGCTCGCCTCACCGTCATCCAGCCCCGCAGCGCTCACTAGGTCTTCGAACAATTGCCCCGCCTCCTTCACCGTCCAGGAGTAGGGCCGTTGATAGGCAGGGATCGTGAAAAGGTATGGCGTATCAAACAGTTTCACGAGTGGCAGGGACGCCGTCCTTAGTCCAAGAAACATAGGAAACACGCTCTTCGTTGGAGTTAGGATATCAAGGCTTGTGCTATTCGAATTCGATCTAATCACGGCGGGCTATCGCACGATTTGGAAGACCACGTCATAAGTCAAAATTCCTACCTTTGAAAATCGGCGATCACAACGCGCGAGGCATTCTCATCGGCACGCAATTCAAGCTTCAATGCGTAGAACTCGGCGGGCAATTTTGCTACCCTATTTTCGGTACCCTTGAAGGATTCGTGACGAAAATTTGGCAACTGTGCTTTTACGAACCACACGCTCCGCGTAGAAACTGTATTTGCAAAACAGAAGGTATTTCAATGTGATGAGCGAGACTGATCCGAACTCCGTCTTCAAACTTACAACCCTTGATGAGTGGAGCAGTGCCATTGTCGATGGTGCGTTTGCAGGCTCTGCCGATGACCACCGCGACGGCTTCATCCACCTGTCTGCGCAACATCAACTCGAGGGGACTGCGAAGAAATATTTCACCGGCATCGAGGGGTTGTGTCTCGTCGCCTTTGCCACTTCAGATCTGGCGAGCGGCTTGCGTTGGGAACCCTCGCGTGGCGGCGATAATTTTCCGCACTACTACGGCGCTCTGCCGGCAACCGCCGCACAGTGGGTCCGCCCGGTGCCTCTCGATGAAGAGGGCGTTCCAGTGATCGGCGAAGCGCTCTGGGACGAAGAACGAGAAGCTTCTTGAACGAGACGCCGCGCCGCCGTGCTCTTTACTTTCGCTCCGTCAATTCAACGAGACATCCATGACCGATAAACTGTACGCACTATCGCGTCCGTTGCTGTTTGCCATCCCGCCCGAGGAAGCGCACGAGTTGACCCTCAAGTCGCTCGAGAATGGGCTGTTCGTTCGCTGCAAAGCCACGCATAATCCCAAACTTTCAGTCCAACTGGCAGGTCTCACGTTTCCAAATCCGGTTGGAATCGCTGCTGGTTTCGACAAGAACGCGCGGGTGCCGGATGCGGTGCTGGCGTTGGGATGCGGGTTTGCAGAAATCGGCTCGGTGACGCCGTTGGCGCAATCGGGCAACCCCAAACCGCGCGTCTTTCGCCTGATATCGGATGGCGCAATTATCAACCGCTTGGGTTTCAATAACGAAGGTCACGCGGCGGCGCTGGCGCGACTGAGCAAGCGCACGGCCGGCGGCATCGTCGGCGTCAATGTCGGGGCCAACAAGGATACAGCCGACCGCATCGACGATTATGTGCGCGGCATCAACACTTTCAACGATGTCGCCTCCTATTTCATGGTCAACATTTCCTCGCCCAATACGACGGGTTTGCGCAAACTCCAGGACCCGGCCTCCCTCGACGTGCTGCTGGCGCGAGTCATGGACGCCCGCAAGGCGCTTGTCGCTTCGGGCAAGCCCAAGCGGCCGGTGTTTGTGAAGCTAGCGCCCGATATCGGTGAGGATGAAGTCGAGCCCATCTGCGCGCAACTTGTGGCCCACGGCGTCGACGGCATCGCGGTTTCAAACACGACGCTATCGCGTCCGGGGTTGTTTGGCCCAACGGCGCGCGAAGGTGGCGGCCTTTCGGGCAAGCCCTTATTTCATCGATCGACGGTAATGCTTGCGCGCGTGCATCAGGCAACAAAGGGAAAGATCGCGTTGATCGGCATCGGCGGGATCGACAGCGGCGAAACCGCGCTTGCCAAAATCGAGGCCGGGGCGAGCCTGATCCAGCTCTACACCGGCCTAATTTACGAAGGTCCAGGACTGATCGGCCACATCAAGTCCCATCTAGCGAACGCAGTCACGCTGCCGGGCGCCAATTCGCTGAGCGATCTGACCGGAACCCGCGCAGCCGAGTGGGCCGCCAAGCCGTTGGAGCCCTCATTGTAAACGCATCACAGCGCGAACAAGAAACATCCGCCGCCGTCGGCCAAACCGCCGGGATCGAGCTATTTTTTGTCGGCGGCCTGCGCTGCTTCATTGCGAATGGCCGCTTCCATCTTTGCGTTGAGAAGCTTGAAGTCGCCTTCGAGGCGCTGGCAGGAGTCCGTGTCGCCCTTGCAGATGATCACCATCTGAAGCGTGATGCTGTCACCTTCCTTGACCGGCTTGCGGCACACGGCCGTGGGATGCGCGCCGCCCTGGGCCACCTGCGTGAACGTAAACACCGCTTGGCTCGCTTCATCCTGAAAGGCGATGTATTCAGGGCCACGGAAGATTTCCTTCACGCCCGCCGCCTTCGAAATTTCAGCCTGGAGTGCGTCGGGCTCGCCGGTCGTGCGGCCACAGAAATCTGCAGCGGAAGCGGGTATGATGGCCAAGGGCGATGACACCGCCAACATGGCCAGCGAAAGAATCTGTCGTTTTGAAAAGCCGGTCAGCATGTTCATTCGCCTTGATGATGGATGAAGGGTGCTCGCGCAACGCGCGTATCTATAAATGTTCCTGGCCCTTTAGATGGCAAGCAGCGCCTCTTGGATGGCAAGCCGCGCTTGTTAGACGGAAAGCCGCGCTTCGATGGCCTGGAGCGCCGCTGGTGCCTTTTCACCGTCGGGACCGCCAGCCTGCGCCATGTCCGGGCGGCCGCCACCACCCTTGCCGCCAAGCGCTTCCGCGCCGAGCTTGACAAGATCGACGGCACTCCAGGTTGCCGTCAGATCGTCTGTAACACCGACGGCAAGACCAGCCTTGCCGTCCTCGGTTACGCCGACGATGGCAACGATACCTGAGACCACCTGTTTTTTACCCTCGTCCACGAGGCCGCGAAGATCCTTTGGATTGAGCCCCACGACCATGCGCGAAAACAGCTTGGTCGCGCCGAAGGTGCGGACGAGATCGGCGGGCGCAGCCGCTGCCCCGACTGACAAGGCCGAACCTCCCCCTCCCATAGCAAGCTGACGCTTGGCATCGGCGAGTTGCTTTTCAAGCTGACGCTTTTCTTCGACCAGAGAACGCAAGCGTTCGACCACATCGTCGGGACGGGTGCGCAACACGCTCGCCGCCTCGCGCAACGTCTCATCGGCACGAGCAAGGAACGTCCGCGCGCCGTCTGCCGTCAGGGCTTCGAGACGGCGGACGCCAGCCGAACTGCCGGTTTCGGCGAGCACCTTGATAAGCCCGATATCTCCGGTGCGTCGAGCATGCGTGCCACCGCAGAGTTCGACCGACCAAGCCTTGTTGGACTTGGCGCTGGCCTGCGGACTGCCCATGGCAACGACGCGGACCTCGTCGCCGTACTTTTCACCGAACAACGCCATGGCACCCGATGCAATCGCGTCATCAACCGCCATCAGGCGCGTCTCGACGGGCGCGTTCTGCAAAACGATGGCGTTAGCCAAGGCCTCGACACTGGCAATCTCTTCGGCCGTCATCGGCTTGGTATGAGAGAAATCAAAGCGTAGCCGGTCGGGCGAAACGAGCGAGCCCTTCTGGGCAACGTGCGTACCCAGAACCTGACGCAACGCTTCGTGCAGCAGGTGCGTCGCCGAATGGTTGGCCCGGATCGCGGCGCGGCGGGCATGATCGACCGCAAGTTCGACGTCCGACCCGCTCTTAAACGCCCCGGCCTCCACGATACCCGTGTGGACGAACAGATCACCGAGCTTCTTTTCCGTAGCGATCACGCGAAAGAGCGCACCCTTGGTGCCCTTGATGACGCCGCTGTCGCCAACCTGACCGCCGGATTCGCCATAAAACGGGGTTTGGTTCAAAACGAGTTGCGCTTCGTCGCCAGCCTTGACGGATTTGACTTCTTTCCCGCCCTTGACGAGCGCCACAACGACCCCCTCGGCGGCCTCCGTGTCGTAGCCTAAGAACTCGGTCGCCCCGGTCTTTTCCCGGACTTCGAACCAAATGGCCTCGGTCGCGGCATCACCCGACCCCTTCCAGGCGGCGCGGGCTTTCTGCTTTTGCTGCTCCATTGCAGCCGTGAAGCTCCCCTGATCGACACTGATCCCGCGGGCACGCAATGCGTCCTGCGTAAGATCCAGCGGGAACCCGAAGGTGTCGTAAAGCTTGAACGCCACGTCGCCGGGAAAAACCGCCCCAGTCTTGAGCCCACCCGACGCATCCGACAAGAGCTTCAAACCGTTTTCGAGCGTCTTGCGAAACTTGGTTTCTTCAAGCAGCAACGTCTCGGTGATGAGGGATTCGCCGCGCGTCAACTCGGTGTAGGTGTCCCCCATCTGCCGGACCAACGACGGCACCAGCCGATGCATCAAAGGCGTCTCGGCGCCCAGGAGATGCGCATGGCGCATGGCCCGGCGCATGATGCGGCGAAGCACGTAGCCCCGGCCTTCATTGGAGGGTAACACACCATCGGCAATCAGGAACGAGCACGAGCGCAGGTGGTCTGCAATGACTTTGTGGCTTGCTTTGGCGACACCTTCTGCCTCCACACCGGTCGCTGCAACCGAGGCTGAGATCAGCGCCCGGAACAGATCCGTCTCGTAGTTGTCGTGGGTGCCCTGCAATACAGCAGAGATGCGTTCAAGCCCCATGCCCGTGTCGATCGAAGGCTTAGGCAACGCAACGCGGTCGCCAGGCCCGCGCTGTTCGAATTGCATAAACACGAGGTTCCAAATTTCGATAAAACGGTCGCCGTCTGCGTTGGCCGATCCAGGAGGACCACCGGGAATCTCCGGCCCGTGATCGTAGAAAATTTCCGAGCAAGGACCGCAAGGTCCGGTTTCGCCCATCTGCCAGAAGTTATCCGACGTGTGAATGCGGATGATCCGGTCATCGGCAAAGCCGGTCAACTTCTTCCAGACGTTGAAGGCCTCATCGTCGTCATGATAAACGGTGACGTAAAGCTTCTTCTTATCGAGCCCGTATTCCTTGGTGATCAGATTCCAGGCAAGTTCAATCGCGACATCCTTGAAGTAGTCGCCGAACGAAAAGTTGCCGAGCATCTCAAAAAACGTGTGATGGCGCGCCGTGTAGCCGACGTTGTCGAGGTCATTGTGCTTACCGCCGGCGCGGACACACTTTTGCGAAGTGGCTGCCCGGACGTAGGGACGCGTTTCCTGCCCGGTGAAGACGTTCTTGAACTGGACCATCCCGGCGTTGGTGAACATCAACGTCGGGTCATTGCGCGGCACCAGCGGGCTCGACGCAACCGGCTCGTGGCCGTGCTTATTGAAATAGTCGAGAAACGCTCTGCGGATTTCGTTGACGCCGGTCATGTCTTCTCTAAGGCCCGAGGAGGAAAGAAAAAAATCGCCGCCCGCCCCATCAGGCTTTGCTAAACACGATGGTCGTGGCGCCGGCCCATCAAAGGGCCGACGCGCCGTTTGTAGTGACGCCATCTCCAACTGTCCAGGAAACGCGCGCAGCTATCGGCGAACTTCAATCAACGGCAGCACTTGCGCCGCAGCCACAGCAGTGCCGGCTCACACCCCGCCATGGATTTGGTATATTTAAACCCGCTGGTTCAACGCTTCGGCCGTCCGCCCTTGCGGCCACCAGTGGCATCGGCCTCAGGTTCATGGGCAAGAAGGATATCATCCTCGCCGTCGCTCTCATTGCCTTCGGGCGCTGCAAGCATCTTTTCTACAATCAAACCGGCGTTCTGGCGGATCGCTTTCTCGATGGTGTCTGCGACCTGCGGGTTTTCCTTGAGGTACTGCTTCGCGTTCTCGCGGCCCTGGCCAATCCGGGTCCCGCTGTATGAAATCCAAGCGCCCGACTTTTCAATCAAGCCTGCTTTCACGCCCAGATCGACGAGTTCACCGGTCTTGGAAATACCCTCGCCGTACATGATGTCGAATTCGACCTGCTTGAAGGGCGGGGCGACCTTGTTCTTGACCACCTTCACCCGGGTTTGGTTTCCTACCACCTCGTCCTGGTTCTTGATCTGACCGATACGGCGGATGTCGAGGCGGCAAGAGGCGTAGAACTTGAGCGCGTTCCCGCCGGTCGTGGTTTCAGGATTGCCGAACATCACGCCAATCTTCATACGGATCTGGTTGATGAAAATGACCATCGTCCCCGATTTCGAGATCGCGCCGGTCAGCTTGCGCAAGGCCTGGCTCATCAAACGGGCCTGCAGACCAGGAAGGCTGTCGCCCATTTCGCCTTCGAGTTCGGCTTTAGGGGTCAAGGCGGCCACCGAATCGATGACAATGACGTCAATGGCACCCGAACGCACCAGCGTATCGGCAATTTCAAGCGCCTGTTCGCCTGTGTCTGGCTGAGAAATCAGCAGGTCTTCGACCTTTACGCCCAACTTGCGGGCATAAACTGGATCGAGCGCGTGCTCGGCATCGATGAAGGCGCAGATGCCGCCCTTTTTCTGGGCTTCCGCGATGACCTGCAAAGTGAGCGTGGTTTTGCCCGACGATTCCGGGCCGTAAATTTCGACAACGCGGCCCTTGGGCAGACCGCCGATGCCCAAGGCGATGTCAAGCCCCAGAGAGCCGGTCGAAATCGCCTCTACCTCGGCAAGCTTTTCGTTGTTGCCTAATCGCATGATAGAACCCTTACCGAAGTTCTTGTCGATCTGGGCCAGTGCTGCTTCGAGTGCTTTGTGCTTGTCCATGTTTCCCCCGTCGTTGTTGCGCTCGCTACCACCAACGACGCGTAATCCCGATTTGTCCATGTTCTTCCACCCTATGGCATGAGTTGCACATCAGCAATTGGGTGTTTGTACTATATTTGTTCTCTATTGTCCATAGCTTCTTAACCCGTTGAAATAATTCTTGTTTCACACTCGCGTTCTTGATATGATCCAAAAAAGACACAGACGAACTTCAGGTTGCCACCCACAACCGTTGAGCCGAATCAGCGGGCAAGTTCTTCCTTCACCTTCGCAACGAGCTGCGGCAGCGAGAAGGGTTTGGGTAGGAAGGCAAAGACTTCGTTTTCGTCGACGGTTGCCTTGAAGGCTTCGTTGGTGTGCCCGGAGACGAAAATGATCTTGAGATCAGGGCGCGTCTTGCGAATTTCCTTAAGGAAAGCAGGGCCGTCCATCTCCGGCATGACCACATCGCTGACAACGATATCAACTGCGTTTTCAGCCAGAACGTCGAGCGCTTCCAAACCGTTACCAGCCTCAAGGACCTTGTAGCCAAAACGTGTCAGCGATCGCACGGCAACCGAGCGAACCATATCTTCGTCTTCGATAATTAGAACTGTGGCGGTGCCGGTCAGATCTGCTGGAATGACGTCTTTCTTAACGGCTTTTGCGGCAACGAACTCGGCTTCGTTTTCAATATAGGCGCGCGGGAGATACACGCGGAACGTGGTTCCCTTGCCGAGCGTGCTTTCGGCGAAGATGTAGCCTGAAAGCTGCTTGACGATTCCGTAGACGGTGGCGAGGCCAAGGCCGGTACCTTTGCCGACATCCTTCGTCGTAAAGAACGGTTCAAAAATCTTGGCGAGAACTTCGGCCGGCATGCCGGTGCCGGTGTCTTCAGCTTCAATCAGAACATATTCGGCGACGGGGATGCCGGTGTAGGGCAGCTTTTGAGCTTCGCGTTCGCTGACGTTTCGGGTGCTGATGGTGAAGCTGCCGCCATTCGGCATGGCGTCACGTGCGTTGCCAGCAAAGTTCAGAATGATCTGCTCCATCTGGACGCGGTCAGCTTTAACGTACCACTGGTCGCCACCCCTGGAAATTTTTACGTCAATCTTTCCGCCGAGGTAGGTTTTAATCATCGTCCGCGAGTCGGCGACGACGTCGTGAATTTGGAGAATTTCAAGCTTCTGCGTTTGTTTGCGAGAAAACGCCATCAAACTGCGAACCAGTTCAGCCGCACGATTGGCGCTCTGCTTTATGTTCTGGATGTCCTTGTGTGCAGCATCGGAGGCACGGTGCGTTTGCAGCATCAAGTCGGCGGTGCCTATGATAGCGGTTAGCACGTTATTGAAATTGTGGGCGATACCGCCCGCCATGTTGCCGACGGCCTCCATCTTTTGGCTCTGGGTGAACTTCACTTCAAGGGCCTTCTGTTCTGTCGTATCGACGACATAAAGAATCGCTGCCTCGCGGCTGCCGGGCGAGGGAACCAGCGGCGTAATGTAGATGCGGCGGCCGAATTCGCCTTTGACACCGGCTGAGAAGTCTACGGGGGCGAGGCCTGCTTGACCGGCCAAGGCGTCGGTCAGACTCTGTTCGACCAGCGCGCGGGTCTCCAAGTCGGTATCGCGGCACAATATGTCGAGAGCACGGGCGTCACTGCCGTCGATTGCACCGAATGCCATCTGCGAAAACGCTGGGTTGGCGCGGGCGAGCTTGCCCGTTGCCGTCACGGTCGCGATGCCAAAGGGAGCGGATTCAAATTGGCGGGCAAAACTTGGATCCGTGGCGTCACCGATGAGCGAAGCGGATTCGGTCCACTCGTTGCGCATGACAACGAGAATGCGCTCGTCGTTTCCAGGGTCGACACCAGCGGGCGCAGTGGAGGCGACAACGCGAACGGGCAAGCGCCGGTTGTTGCGGGTAAGCAGATCGAGCGCGCACTGGTAGCCGCCGGTGGGATTGGCTCCGGCATGGCGGCGCAGGACTTCGGCACCGGTGCGCGAGAACAGGCTTTCGAGCTGGACAGGCTCGTCCTGGGCTGCAGGATTAGCCCCCAACATGCGCAGCATGGTCGCATTCATATGCGCAACGACACCGTCGCCGCGCACGGCGAGCAAACCGACAGGGGCTGTGTTGTAGAGACCAAAGCGGGTTTCGGCAGCACCCGCTTCGAGCAAGGCCGACCGGCGCTCAACCGTGACGTCGGCAAACCGCCAGAGCACGACCGGGGCGCTCCCGAGGCGTTGCGAATCGAGCGGGCAGACGGTGATCTTGAGGATCTGATTTTTCGAAACGACCCAAGAACCCGCAGCGGATTTCAGCTCCACCTCTTCGCTCAATTGCTCGCCGCGTTCAGCAGCGCGCGACAGCCGGAACAGTGCTTCAGAAGCGCGCGCCTCTCCCGCAAACCAGGCTTCAACCGCGACGAGGCCTGTCGCACCAGTATAAGGGATGAATTTTTCGAACGCCGCGTTAGCGTACACCGTGGCGCCAAGCCGCGTCGTGATCAAGCCCGCTTCCGGCCAGGCGTCGGCGATGGCGTCATGGGATGCGCCATTCTTGCGCCCGCCCAATGATATGCGACCGGTCGTTGCCGCGAGGAGGAAAAACAATCCGCAGGCTGCCAGGACCGACAAAATAGTCAGGGCAACCGGCTGGGACGTCTCACTGGAGACGACACCTAGAACGATGGTAGCAGCGATCAGAGCCCCAAACAGCATCCAGCCCACGGCCGGATCGTTGACAATTCTGTCAAACCCCGGCGCGACGACTTGGTCGATTTTGCTGTTGATCCGCGCTTTCATAGCGCAAAGCGTTACATGATTCTGAACGTGCCCTGCGAAACCAGCAATGGCTTTAGACGCCTTCATGGGCGAGAAACTCACAAGTTTGTACGCATTACACACTGACCAGCCATGCCACCGCGAGGGAAGCTCAACCGTCAGGAGCTACAGTTCGACTATCACGGTTAAAATGACATAAACTCCCCGCACGAAGTCGTACCGAATCGCACAAGGTAGCGGAAATATCTTCCGCGCCGATGACCTGAAGGCTGACGCTATGCTCGACATCCTGCTTTATATCCTCCTGTTTGCTGTGCTCGCGGCTGGGGCCTTTTTTGGATACATTTACCTTCAGTCCTACTTGAACGGCGCGACAGGAACGGGGTCGTTCTTCGGACCCAAGCCGGAAAAACGGCTCGATGTGGTCGAACAGTGGTCCTTGGATGCACGGCGGCGGCTCGTACTCATCCGCCGCGACGATGTGGAGCATCTCATCATGACGGGCGGGCCTGTCGACGTCGTAATCGAGACCGGAATCGGCGAAACACCCAAGAAGTTTGCGACCTCTTCCAATGAAGCTGTGTTTTCGCGTCCGCCTCGGCCGTTGGGGACGACGGCGGCGAGCCCTCCTCAACCGGCAGCGCCCGCACTCAATGGCGCGAAGACCGACTAAGCGATCAGACGACTGGCCAAGATGCTAAACAGTTGCAGACACTGAATTTTCCAAGCCAATTGCTGCTCTCTGAAGCCTTCCCTGGCCTGATGCACCGCCCCGATAGGAGTTGAGTTTGTTGAACCGTTCGTCGATGGGGTTCGCGTCTTTGGCAGTATCCGCGCTTGCCGCGCTGGCACTGGTGCTACCTGTCCACAGCCTGGCGCAGAGCGCGGGTCAGACGCTGCCTGCCACTCAGGGATCGCCGGTCGCGCCACCGGTTTCAGGGCCTGGAAAATTGCCTGAGGCCGTGCTGTCTGCCGACCAGCCCGCCGATGCCGCAACTGGCGCAGCGCCGGTTCCGCCGGTTGCGCCGTCGCCCGTCGCAGCCGAGCCAGCACCTGCGCCATTGGCCCTGCCGCCGATGGACGATGTGCTCAATCCGGTGACGCAAGCCGTCTCCGCCATGGAAAACCTGGAGCGCCAGTTTGAGGCGGCGAAGGGCTCGGATACCGAACTAGGCCTGCAGCGCGGGGAACTCGAGAAGCTCTTGTCCCAGACCGCCAGCGCGGGTGACGCGTTGAAGCCGCGCATTGAGGCAGCAAAGGTTCAACTCGACAAGCTCGGACTGGCACCAAAAGACAAGCAAATTGCCGAATCGCAGCAGATCGCGGCTGAGCGGACGCGCCTCACCGCGATCGTGACAACCCTTGAGGGCGCATTTAAGTCGACTGAACTCGTGAAGGTGCGAGCAAGTCAGCTCACTGCGCGCATTCAAAGCGTCCGCCACGGGCTGTTTGCAAAGAACCTCTTTCAGCGGTCAGGCTCGCCGCTGCTGCCCGGAATCTGGCGTCAGATTGGTAACGAATACGGGACTGCAAAGCGTCAACTCCAGGCAGTGTTTGGCACATGGCGCGGGATCATTCGTTCTCGGCCAACAGAGGCAGCCCTCGTCGCTGGGCTGGCACTTGCTAGCTATTTGTTTCTGTCCTGGTTGCTAACGAAGCCTTTGGCGCGGTTGATGCCGGCGGGGCGTCCCCAGCCGCCAAGCTATACCCGCCGTGCCGCCGCCGCATCGTTGGCCGCCCCGTTGTATGCATTGCCCGGCGTTGTTGCGGCTTGTGCGCTGTATTTTGGCGCAGACGCTGCCGACCTCATCTACTCACGCGTTGAAGCGCTGTCCCAGACGCTATTTGAGTGCGCTATCCTGGTTTTTGTCGTCGCAGCTCTCAGTCGAGCAATCCTCGAGCCCAAGAGGCCAGAGTGGCGGTTGATGGACTTATCCGATCGCGCATCGAAATCCCTTTTACGCAGCGTACTTGCCATCGCCATCGTCTATGCGCTCGATCAGATCCTAAAAGATGCGATCCGCCTGCTGGTGCTACCCTTGCCGTTCAGCGTCGCGCTGTCGTTCGTAACCAGCTTGGCGTTCGCCGGGTTGCTGCTGCGCGTGGTTGCAACGCCCTTCATGCCAGCCGCCCGACCCGAATTGGCAGCAATCAGCGAATCCTCCGGTCAGCTCCAACCGGGGGTGTCGCGAATGCACCCTCGCTGGCTGAAGTGGCCGTTGCTCGCGCTCGCGTTTGGGATCGTTGGAACCGCATTGACAGGATATGTCGCGCTCAGCCGTTTTGCCG
>JANOVN010000370.1:0-4392 GCA_031417455.1 Hyphomicrobiaceae bacterium
CGCGTCATCAAGCTCGAAAACGGCCCCAAACGCGGCGTCGAAATCGTCCGCGCCCGCCCGTAACTCTTAAGTCATGGGGTCCAGTGGGTCGGTCCACTGGCCTTCCGTTCACTGCAGGCCACAATGAAACCCCTGGTCCTGAAACTTGGCGGCAGCCTCATCGGTAGCGACCGCCTCCTATCTATCATCGGCCTGACCACGCGGGCACGACGTCCCGTCATCATCGTTCCCGGCGGCGGACCGTTTGCCGATAGCGTCCGCGCCCTCCAGCCTAAACTCGCGATCCCCGACCCCACCGCCCACGCGATGGCGTTGCTCAGCATGGACCAGATGGGCCTCTATCTCGCGAGCCTCGATCACCGCCTAGCCGCCTGCCACCCCCTGGCCCAATTTGCCCACGCCCTCCAGGACGGCAAAATTCCCGTCTGGCTGCCCTACGCGCTCCAGCACACCGACACCACGCTGCCAACCGATTGGACCGTCACCTCCGACACCCTCGCCGCCCGCCTTGCCGAGCGCATCGCGGGCGCTTCCGTCGCCCTGGTCAAATCCTGCCCTGTGCCGCCGGACCAAGGTCTCGACCGCCTGACCGAACTCGGCATCGTCGACCCCCTCTTTGCCCCCACCGTTCGCCGCACGCACCTGACCTGGGGCGTCTACGGCACCGGCGACGAACCCCTCCTCGCCAACCGCCTTCGCATTAACCCCGGCCCATGATCTTCTGGACCCCTCGATCCGAGCGTGTTAACCGCCAGTGACAGGCAGCGAGTAAAGCATGTCCGAACGCCTCCTCTTCCTGACCGGCCGCCTCGCTGAGGCCCGGCTGCACACGACCATCGAAGGCGCAGGCCTGGAAGCTGGTTCCTGGCGCGTGGCCAATATCGGCATCAAGGTCGCGGCCCTGATGACCGAAGCCATTGTCAAGAACCGCTTAAAGCCGCCATTGGAGGCCGACCGCGTCATCGTGCCTGGCCGCACCCGCATGAACCTCGACGCCCTGTCCGAGCATTACGGCGTTGCCTTCCAGCGCGGCCCCGACGAACTGTTCGATCTCCCCGTCTTCCTAGGTCGCGGCGGCAAGCCCCCCGACTTTTCTAAACACAATCTGCGCATCTTCGCCGAGATCATCGAAGCCCCCGGGCTCACGCTCGCCCAGATCGTCGAAAAAGCAGCCGTCCTGCGCACCAAGGGTGCCGACGTCATCGACATCGGCTGCCTCCCCGGCGCGCCGTTCCCGCACCTGGAAGAAGCGGTCAAAGCCCTGCTTGCTGCCGGCCACAAAGTCAGCGTCGACAGCGGCGACCCCGGCGAACTCCGCCGTGGCGTCCAGGCTGGTGCAAACTATGTCTTGAGCCTCGACGAAACCAGCCTCGACATGGTGGCCGGAACTTCCTGTGTCGCCATTCTCGTTCCCAAGCCCCATGGCGATCTGGCCTCCCTCATCCGCGCCATCGACAAGGCCAAAACGCTCGGCCTCGCCCACATCGCCGACCCCATCCTCGATCCCATCATCTTCGGCTTCACGGCGTCGCTCGAACGCTACGCCCAGTTGCGCCGTCAACGCCCCGACGTTGAAATCCTCATGGGCACCGGCAACCTCACCGAGTTGACCGACGTCGACTCCGGCGGGCTGACGGCAACTCTTGTCGGCATCTGCACCGAACTGAACATTGCCAACGTCCTGATCGTCCAAGTCTCGCCTCACACCCGCCGCACCATTGAAGAGCACGACGCCGCCCGCCGCCTGATGTACCGCGCCCGCGAAGACGGCAGCTTACCCAAAGGCTACGGCGGCAATGGCCTCATCGGGCTCCACGACCTGCAACCCTTCCCCATGACGAGCGCCGAAATCGCCGCCACCGCCGCCACCATCCGCGACGACAACTTCCGCATCCAGGTTGCCGAAGACGGTATTCATATCTACTCGCGCCAGGGCCACCAGATCGTGACGGACCCTTTCGCCGCTTTCCCAAAGCTCGGCGTCGAAGCCGACGGCGGACATGCGTTCTACTTGGGCTACGAACTCGCCAAAGCCGAAATCGCGCTCGAACTCGGCAAGCGCTTCGCCCAAGACAACCCGCTCGATTGGGGTCTCGCCGCCGACAAAAAAGCCCAAGACCTTACCCAATGCGCGCCTGAGGGCACGACGCTCAAAGCCAAGCGCGAAGCCGCCTCCCTGGCACGCCACCCGACAGCAAAAATTCCTCCGAAAGAAATCGAATAAGGCAATCTTTCCTTCACTTGCTTCTCCCGGTACGGGAGAAGGTGGCGCACAGCGCCGGATGAGGGACTTTGAACTTGCTCAGAGCCTGTTTCTTGTCGAGTCCCTCACCTGTCACGTCATCCCGCAGCGATGCTCTGCATCGACGGACATCCTCTCCCGTAGCCCCCTGGGGAGAGGGGATAAGTGCAGCCTCACAGGCGTTTGTTGATTGGATAACTTTGATGCGGGCGGCGATCTTTGATTTGGACGGGACGCTGGCCGATAGCGTGGCTGATATTGCAGCGGCGCTCAATCGGGTGCTGGTCGAGGACGGCGTTGCGCCTTTGGAGGTGCCGGTCGTCACTGGGATGGTGGGGGCGGGTGCGCGTAAGCTCATCGAACGGGCGTTGATCGAGCGTTCCGTTGCCTTCGATACGGCGCGGTTGGACGGGCTGTGGACGCGGTTCGTTGATCGGTATGACGCCTATCCATGCGTGCATACGCGGCTGTATCCGGGCGTGCGGGACGTTTTGGAGGGATTGCGAGCCGAGGGCTGGTTGTTGGGGGTTTGCACCAACAAGCCGCAATCGACGGCGGACTTGGTGATCGAAGGACTTGGCGTGCGGGGGCTGTTTGGGTCGGTGGTCGGCGGACGGGAGGGGGTGCCGTTGAAGCCATCGGGCGACATGGTGATCCAGGCTTTGGCCGAGCTGGGGACGGCGGCAGGCCATGCGGTTATGATCGGGGATAGCCGGGCGGACGTGGGGGCAGCAAGGGCTGCTGGGATGCCGGTCGTTTTGATGTCGTATGGCTACACGGGTGGCGAGCCGGTGGCCGGGATGGGCGCGGATGTGATTGTCGATCACTTCGGCGACCTTCGTGTAGCGCTGGGAGCGCTGTGCAAGACTTAGCTGCGGCGACTGTTCGCGTGGGCAGCGTGGACGCGAGGGCGTACACGGGCGCATGATAAAAAACACAGATCAGACTGACTTGGTGGCGTTGTCGCACTTGGACCTATTGGCGCTGACGCGACGGATCGCCGACGCGTTGGAGCGGTTGGCGCCGCCGCCGCCGGTGGCGCCGGATTTCGAGGCAGCGGATGCGTTCGTATGGGGGTCGCAACCTGAAGGGTTCGAACCGGTGCCCAAAGTGAACCGGGTGCCGCTTGCGCTGCTGGAAGGCATCGAGCGGGCAAGCCAGCAGTTGCTTGAGAACACCGAGCGGTTTGCGCGCGGATTACCAGCCAACAACGCTCTGCTTTGGGGCGCGCGGGGCATGGGCAAGTCGAGCCTTGTCAAGGCGGCTCATGCGCGGGTGCGCGAGACGCTGGGGCTGGGCCAGGGGAGGCCCGATCTCAAGCTCGTGGAAATCCATCGCGAGGATATCGCCGCATTGCCGCGTGCGCTCAATCATATGCGGGTGAGCCATCACCGGTTCATCGTGTTCTGTGATGATCTGTCGTTTGACAAGGATGATACGAGCTACAAGTCGCTCAAAGCCGTGCTCGAAGGCGGGATCGAAGGGCGGCCCGATAACGTGATTTTCTACGCGACGTCGAACCGTCGCCATCTGATGCCGCGCGACATGGTCGACAACGAAAAGGCGACGGCCATCAATCCTGGCGAGGCGGTCGAAGAAAAGGTGTCGCTGTCGGACCGGTTCGGTTTGTGGCTCGGGTTCCATAGCTGCACGCAGGATCAGTATCTCGCCATGGTGCGAGGTTATGTGGCCTATCATGGGCTGATGATCGGCAACGACGAGATGGAGCGCGATGCGCTGGAATGGGCGATGACGCGCGGCGGCCGCTCGGGGCGCGTGGCGAGCCAATACATTCAAGATCTCGCCGGACGGTTGGGGCAGGCGCTGAAGGGGTGAGAATTTTCTTTTTCGCAATCAATTTGCGGCTTGTGACGTTGTCCTAATGCTCTGCGTCTCAGGCTGCAGGTGGGCTTGCCGTTCGGGTGGCCCAGGTTGCGGCGAGGGTGTCGGCGCGACCTAGAATAGGGGCTGGCGCGCGGTCCTGGGGCGTGGACAAAAGCCAGCGCATGATGAAGCCGGCGGGGCGGGCGGTGATCCAATTGATGAAGGCCGACAGGATCAGCCCTAGGATGACTGGGGCCATCCAGATCGCGAGCGCAGGCGTCGTCCAGTAGCACAGGACGGCCAGGATGACGCCGACGACAATGTGG
>JANOVN010000371.1:0-8609 GCA_031417455.1 Hyphomicrobiaceae bacterium
AGCGACGGCGCGGGCGGATAGATATAAGTGCCGCGCGAGAGATACTCTTTGATGATGTCATTCTGAATCGTGCCGGTCAGCTTGGTGCGGGGTGTGCCCTGTTCGTCGGCAACGGCAATATACATCGCCAGCAGCCATGCCGCCGTCGCGTTGATCGTCATCGACGTGTTCATCTGGTCGAGCGGAATGCCCGTGAACAGCGTGCGCATGTCGCCGATGTGGGAGATCGGTACGCCGACCTTGCCGACTTCGCCGCGCGCCAGTTCGTGGTCGCTATCGTAACCCGTTTGCGTCGGTAAATCGAAGGCGACCGATAGGCCGGTTTGGCCCTTGCCGAGGTTGTTGCGGTACAGCTCGTTGGATTTCGTCGCAGTCGAATGGCCAGCATAGGTGCGGAAGATCCACGGCTTGTCGCGAACCGAAGCTGCGGTAGGGGCCGTCTTGGTTTTATCAGTCGACATGGTGCGTTCCTGGGAGCGGTTGTGCCACCACAGTACTCAGACCGTGATGCAATGCAAAACGGTTCTTTTTGGCAACGCTCGCGACCGGCTGGCGGTTAACTTTTTTGTCCGGCGCGCGCACGGGCACCATTTTAAGTGTTCCGGCCAGTCAGGAGCTGGCCGCTCTCAAGGTTGCAAAGCCGCTGTTAATCGCTGAGATCGTTGTAACCAGACCGGGCGGCGTGCCACAGCCGCATCATGATGACGGTGATCAAGGTTACGGAGCAAATGGCGGCACCTGCCGACGCTGCGATGTTGGATTCTTTGTCCGTCGTAAAGAACACGCCAAGCTCGGCAAACGCTACGTGGGCAATCAAAATCGCGACGAACAAGGCGCAAGCGCTCACCGACGCGAATAGGTAGTCGCCGATGTAGGAATGCAACATATAGCCGGAAATCGCGCTCATCAGGAACGCCAAGGTCCACACGAGGCTGGGGGCTTGGTAGATTAGCCCCATGAAAATGCTGAAAGAATCCATATGCAGTCGCGCTCCAAACGAGCCGTCTAGCTTCAATGAAGTCCAGCTACGCCGGTTTGGTATCCGACTTTGGCACAGGCTCAACCGACAGATTGGCCGAAAAATTTTAATGAACTGATAATTGTTTACACCCCGGCGGCTCTTTCAGTGCGTGCAGTGCAATAATTTGGCTGGAAATTGTTTTGATTTCGTGGCTCCATCCCGCCGTCATAAAATGTTCGCGACGCCGCTTGAACCGCGTCCGCCGTCTTGAGGAGTACGCTTGAATGTCGAAAAAAAGTGCCGGCACCCCAACCGATACCGCCGGAGGCATAACGGCGCAGGACTTTGTCTCAGGTGTGGGCAAGAAGGATCTTTACGAAGTCGGCGAAATTCCGCCGCTCGGTCATGTGCCCAAGAACATGTATGCCTGGGTGATCCGCAAGGAGCGCGAGGGTCCGCCCGAGACCGCCATGCAAATGGAAGTGGTGCCGACCTGGTCCCTCGACAGCCACGACGTGCTGGTTCTAGTGATGGCGGCCGGCGTCAATTATAATGGAGTTTGGGCATCGCTCGGCCAGCCGGTTTCGATGTTCGATGCCCATAAGCAACCCTATCACGTCGCTGGTTCCGATGCCTCGGGCATCGTTTGGGCGGTGGGCTCGAAGGTCAAGCGCTGGAAGGTCGGCGACGAGGTCGTCGTTCACTGCAACCAGGACGATGGCGACGACGAAGAATGCAACGGCGGCGATCCGATGTTTTCGGAATCGCAGCGCATCTGGGGCTATCAGACGCCCGACGGTTCATTCGCGCAGTTCTGCCGCGTTCAGGATCGGCAGTTGCTAGAACGGCCCAAACACCTCTCGTGGGAAGAGAGCGCATGCTACACGCTCACCCTTGCCACCGCCTACCGCATGCTGTTTGGCCATCGCCCGCACGTGTTGCGGCCGGGCCATAACGTGCTGGTGTGGGGCGCGGCTGGCGGTCTTGGCGCGTTTGCCATCCAGTTGTGTGCGACTTCAGGTGCGAACGCCATCGGCGTTGTGTCGGACGAAGACAAATTCGACTTCGTGCGCCAGCTCGGCGCCAAGGGCGTCATCAATCGCAAGGATTTCAACTGCTGGGGTCAGCTCCCCAAGGTCAATTCGCCCGAATACAATACGTGGCTGAAGGAAATGCGTAAGTTTGGCCAGGCCATCTGGGCGACGACGGGCAAAGGCGTCAACGTCGATTGCGTGTTCGAACATCCCGGCGAATCGACGTTTCCGATTTCGGTCCAAATCGTGAAGCGCGGCGGTATGGTCGTGATCTGCGCTGGCACGTCGGGCTTTAATCTGACGATGGATGCCCGCTATTTGTGGATGCATCAAAAGCGTGTTCAGGGCTCGCATTTCGCCAACCTGCAGCAGGCCAGTCAAGCCAATAAGCTCGTCATCGAGCGCCGCATCGATCCATGCATGTCGGAAGTTTTCGCCTGGTCACAAATCCCCAAGGCGCATATGCGCATGTATCGCAACGAACATAAACCCGGCAACATGGCGGTGCTCGTGTGTGCACCGAGGACGGGCCTCAAGACGCTTGAAGACGCAATTGAAGCCTCAAAAGCCGTTCGCGCGAAATCGTGAAGTTGACGGCGGCGACTTCTCCGGCTAGTTGGCGGGCCCCATAAGGGCCCGTCCGCATTTTGAGGACAGCCTAACCAAGCATTGCAGGAAACCCCATGGCTAGCGCAACATTCGAACTCGACGAAGTGTCAGATTGGCTCGCGGGCTTTGAGACCGACGGCGCTGCCGCCATCGAAGCCGCGCTGACGCTTGTCAACGAGATGGATAAGGACGACTTCATCGAAGCGAGTGACGCCGCGTTCGCGCTTGCGGCCGCCGAACTCGTGGCTGCGGCGCGCGACGACGACAATTCGCGGATTCCGAAGGCCATTCATGCTTCTCTTGAGGGCCATGAGGATTCGATCAATGCCGCCAAGCTGGCCTCGGCTGCGCGAAAGGCCGTTTCACGGGTGCTGAAGAACTCAGAACTAAAGGACTTGGCCGAAGAAGAGGGCGAAGGCGAAGAGTGGGCTGAAGACCTGGGTGATTTGCTAGAACGCCTGCGGGGTTAGGCGCTTCACGTGTAGCAACCGTGTTGTCAGCGCGTCGCAAAACCCGACGCCTCACCTGGCCCAAGCGTCGGGTTTCGCAAGCAGGCTCAACCCGACGTACGATTGGGTCACGCCGCTTGCTCGTGGCCGTTACGCATCTTCTTTAATTCGCTGAGGCCACGGTTCAGTTCGGCGCCCAGGATGATGATGATGGCGGTCCACTGGAAATAGATCATCGCGATCATCAACTGCGAGAGGCCGGCGTAAAAGCGCGTGTAGTCGCTGAGGTCAAGGTAGCGTGAGTAGATCGCCGCAGATGCCAGCCAAAGCACAGTCGAGAGCAACACGCCGGGCCAGACGCTGGCGAGCGTGCGCTTGCCAGCCGCAAGCCAAAGGTGGAGTGCAAACAACAGGCTCACCATTACCAGCGCCGACAGCGCGTAGCGCGTGTGGGTGCCCAACCAACTGCTATCTAAAGCGCGCTTAATCGCGAGTGACGGGTCGAGCGTTGCTGCAAAGCCTGGACCGGCGATGACCGCCCACGTCAAAAAAAGCATCGCACAGGCACTGATAAGTACGAACATTGCGCTAATCAGCAAGCTCAACCAGTACGGCTTTGTTTCCTGAACGCGGTATGCGCCGTTCAAGGCGGAGCGCAGGGTTTCAATGGCGCTGGTTGCGAAAAACAAGGTCGTCGCGCCTGAGATTCCCACAAGGTCGATACGGGCCGTTACCATGATATCGTGCGCTTGTGGTGCGAGTGCTTCGGCAACCCGCTTGGGCAGAATTTGGAACAACTGCTCAACGGCCTGATTGGCCAGCTCGGGACTTCCCACAAACAGCGAGGCGAGTGCTGCCAGGAAGATGCAAAACGGAAACAGGGAGACGATGAACGAAAACGCTACCGCACCCGCCAACGCGAACCCGCTGTGCTCGTAGAGCCGATAGATGGCTTGGGAGAGTGTGGTCGACCGCTTCATGGCTCGCAATTCCCCGATGATTTGCGAGTCATACCAACCCGCAGAAATCTTGACTCTTTGTTGAAAGGGCTGCGGGTCGGCACTCGCTTTGCGTTGCGCGCGACCGCGTCGATCTGAAAGATCGCCTGCGGCGAGGCAACCCCGCGCGCCTTGTTTTTTAGCGCTTACTTCGGGGCGCGCTTGGCCAGGATGCGCTGTAGGGTGCGGCGGTGCATGTTGAGGCGGCGGGCGGTTTCGGAGACGTTGCGGTTGCACAGTTCATACACGCGCTGAATGTGTTCCCAGCGCACGCGGTCTGCCGACATCGGGTTTTCCGGCGGGGGGGCCTTCGTGTCGGGCGGGGCCAGCAGCGCGTCGGTGATGTCGTCGGCGTCGGCTGGCTTGGCCAGATAATCGATCGCGCCAAGTTTCACGGCTGACACCGCTGTGGCGATGTTGCCGTAACCGGTGAGCACAATCGCGCGGGCGTCTGGCCGGATTTTGTTTAGTTCGGCAATGACGTCGAGGCCGTTACCGTCTTCGAGGCGCATATCGACGATGGCAAAGGCGGGCGCCTGGGCGCGGATCAGATCGATGCCTTCAGCCACCGAATGGGCAAAGCGGACGTGGAAGCCGCGTGTCTCCATAGCGCGGACGAGGCGCTGAAGGAATGCCCTGTCATCGTCGACGCAAATCAGGGAGCGATCTTCAGGCAACTCGTCCTGGCGAAAGGACAGATCTTCGGTGGTCACAGATTCCTCCAAACAAAAAACTTCATAACCCGTGACAGCGCCATGCTGCCGGACGGTCATGGCATTAACTCGAATTCTGCGGACACATTGCCACGTGGCAAGCTGTCTGTCAGCCACCGATCGTCAGGTTGTGGTTAAAACCTGTGGTAGCGGCCTTAAACTTAGGGCTTTAGTTTAATGCGATTCCGACCGGTCGCTTGGCACCGGGGCGAAATGCGCGACCTTCCACGGGGGCTTCGAACACCGCGCGTGGCCAGGAAATGCGCACGGCAGCGCCGTGAGTTGCGCCAGTGCGGTTGGCGAGCGTGATGGTGGCCCCTGACCGTTCAAGCAAGGTTTTGGCGATAAAGAAGCCAAGTCCCATGCCTGTCGATTCACCGTTGCCCATGCGACCGCCATTGGCGCGCGTCGTCACGTAAGGTTCACCCAAGGTTTCGATGACGTCGGCTGGAAAGCCCGGACCGTCGTCGAGAATTAAGACCTCTACCACTCGATCAGTCCAGTCGGCGCGGATTTCGACGGCGCTCTTAGCGAAGTCGATGGCGTTTTCTATCAGGTTGCCGAGGCCGTAGATGACGCCAGGGCGGCGCTCGACGACGGGCTCGTCCTGACTGATAACCGCATCGTTGCGCGGGGCGGCCTTGATGCGGATCGGTTTGCCGTGATTGCGGTAGGGTGCGGCCGATTCATCGAGCAATTCGATCACCGACAGATGGGCGTGGAGCGGGTCTTGTTCTGAGGGGCGCTTGGTCAGCTTGGCTAAGATCTCGCGGCAGCGCAGCGCCTGCGAGCGCAACAGCTCCAGGTCTTCGCGCATACCCGGCGTGGTCGCGTCGCGTTCCAGTTCCTTGGCGACCAGAACGATGGTCGATAACGGCGTCCCGAGTTCGTGGGCAGCTGCGGCGGCGAGGCCATCGAGCGCGTGGAGCTTTTGTTCACGGGCGAGAACTTGATCGGTTGCGGCGAGTGCTGCCGACATCTGACGGCTTTCGCGGGCGAGGCGGGACGCATACAACGCCATGAACAACATGCAGGCGGCGACGGCCGCCAGATAACCGTACTGATAGAGGATCGGTAGATCGAGCCGCATGCCGGGGTAATATGGCAATGGCAAGTGCACGGTCGCGAGGACGGCAACCGCGATCGTCGTCAGGATGCCGAGCATCACTGTGTTGCGTGGCGGCAGCGACCCTGCGGACACTGTGACGGGGGCAAGCATCACCATCATGAATGGATTTTCGACGCCACCCGTCAAGTACAGCAACGCAGTCAACTGGACAACGTCGTAGGCGAGCATCAACGTCGCGTGTCCGATGCTCAAGCGGTGGCGGGCTGGGAACCGCACCACCAGATACACGTTCAACCACGCCGACAATGCTATGAACGAAAGACACAACCCCAACGGTAGGGCGAACCCCATGCCGAAGTGGACGACGCAGATCGCCATCAACTGGCCGAGAATTGCGAGCCAGCGCAGGCGGACGATGGTGACGAGGCGGAGCCGGCTATCGGCTTGCCATTCCAGCGTCTTGCTCAGTCCCTGCAGCGTCAACACGTCGGCTTATCCTTCGTTGCCCTATTAGCGTATTCAAGTTGGTAGCTTGCACCTGCGCCGCGCGCGGTCAGAGATTGAGGGACGGACGTCGGCAGGTGATGCTGCCTCATTGTATTGGTTTGTCTCAATTCATCAACATAGCTCATCTTCAACGTCGTTTGACTTCAACATGAGGCGTTACACCATGAATCTTAGGCTGGCCGCTGCAGCGCTTGGCGCCCTAGTAGCCGGAGGCAGCTTGGCGTATGTCTTCATGGGGGGCGGAACTCCGGTTACCATGGCGCTGCGCGAAAGCGTCAGTACCGGCAAGGCGCTTGTCGGCGGGCCATTCAGCCTGATCGACCAGACCGGAAAGGCCGTTACCGACAAGGATTTCAAAGGACGCTATCTGCTGGTCTTTTTTGGCTATACGTTCTGTCCCGACATCTGTCCGTCAGGGTTGCAGGTCATCTCGGCGGCGCTCGATCAGCTCGGTCAGGATGCCGATAAAATCACGCCGGTGTTTATTTCTATCGATCCCGCGCGCGACACGCCGGAAAAGATGGGTGCGTACGTCAAGAGTTTCCATCCCCGCTTGATCGGGCTCACTGGCTCTCCAGCAGACGTCGCCGCTGCAATCAAAGCGTACCGGGTCTATGCTAAGAAAGTGCCCGACGACCGCAGTCCCGCCGATTACACCATGGACCACAGTTCGGTCGTGTACTTGATGGGGCCGACGGGTGAGCTTGTTACATTCTCCGCCGAGATCAGCAAACCGGATGTCCTTGCCCAGCAGCTTCGCAAAGGGCTCGCTGTTAAAGGGTAGTGCAAGGACACCGTTTTGAGCTTCTGGGGCGCGCGTGCCACAGTCTCACCACGCTCATAGCCCAACACGACGATCTCGCTATGAGTGTAACAGCGCAAGCTGATAGCCACGTGTATCGCAGCACCGCTTCGGGTCACCGTTCTTTGTGCTGCTGGGCGCTTTTGCAAAACATATGCGGCACGACAGGCCGCCAAGAACACTGCGCTGTGTGGTTCACGGCAACGCGCGAGAGTTTCAACTCTCGCCATTTGCGTAAACAGAAACGACAATGCGGGTACAGGGCATGCGGCATAAGCCGAAATCGAAAACCATCTCGACTTCGAACACTACCTTTGACGGCGTGGACGCTCCCGTCGAAGTGCGCCGCCACCCAGGCGCCCGCCGCATGACATTGCGCGTCAGCCGCACCAAGCGCGCCGTGATCGTCACCGTTCCCATGCAATGCGATGCCGATGAAGCCGGTGTCTTTTTGAGCCGCCATCTCGATTGGGTCCGTGATCGTCTCGGCAATGTGCCGCTGCCTGTCCCCTTCGCCGAAGGTATGGTTATCCCAGTCCGTGGCGCGCTTCATCGCGTGACGTTCACGGGCGCTGCTCAATCACGCCATCTCGTGGAGGCCGTTACCAACGTGCAAGACAACGGTGCCGGCTTTACGCTTCAGGTCCACGGCCGCCGCGAGGGCGCGCACCGGCATCTCAAGGCATGGCTTGTCGAACAGGCGCGGTCCGATCTTGACGGCTGTGTGCTTCATCACTGCAGCGCGCTCAGCGTCAAAGCCAAGCGCATCTGCGTGCGCGATCAAACCAGCCGCTGGGGCTCATGCTCGACGACTGGTGTCCTTTCGTTTTCGTGGCGGCTCGTTCTAGCGCCGCCTCTCGTTCTAGACTATGTCGCCGCCCACGAAGTGGCCCATCTTGACGAGATGAATCACGGCCCCCAGTTCTGGGCACTCGTGAGAAAAACGATGCCGCGCATGGACGAAGCAAAGCGGTGGCTCAGCCGCTACGGCACCGAGCTCCATCGCTACGGCGCGGAACGGTAAGGCTTACTGAGGTCGCAGATGAACCTTGGTTACCAACCCGGTTCAGAATCCATTCAATGCAACCCCGCCAATCCTGATCTCGTCGAACACATTCGAGATAAGACCAGATCACTGAGATGACATTTTCGCTACGGATTTATGCGTTGAGGTAGTGGACACCTCCGCGTCTCCACCATCCTGAGTAGATTTAAACACGCGACCAAGAAGGGGGATGACCGGTTCGCCGTGATGAGCTGATTCCATCAGCTCGTGCCAGATGCGGGCGGGGAGGCTGCCGCCCATGACGCGGTTCATTGGGTCTGCGTCGTCGTTGCCGACCCAGACGCCCGCCGTCAGGTGCGCAGTGTAGCCTACAAACCAGGCGTCGCGGAAATCCTGCGTGGTGCCGGTTTTTCCTGCTGCTGGATGGGCTTTCAGGGCAGCCCGCTTGCCCGTGCCCGTCG
>JANOVN010000372.1:0-16893 GCA_031417455.1 Hyphomicrobiaceae bacterium
CCCCACGCGCGGATACCAAACCCCATAAGTCAGTACTTATGCGGTTTGGTATAAGCCTTCGCTGTTAGGCGAACGAGCTGTCGCCCGAACCCGCTCGAGGCAACCCACGGCCTTCGCCGATGGCAAGTGAGTTCACCCCAAGTCCCTCAGTCTTTGGGAGCGGCCTAGACCGCCTTTGACGCGGCTTTGGTGAAAAGCTGGTCCATGAGCGCGATCGCCAAATCAATCTCGTCGTAGGAGATTTCGAGCGACGGGGCCAAGGTGATGACGTTCTTGTAGTAGCCGCCGATATCGAGGATCAGGCCGAACTTTTTGCCGCCGTGCTCAAGGTTGCCTTCGAGCGCTTCGTCGACCATCCAATCGACGATCTTCTTGGACGGCGTAAAGCTGTCGTGGGGCTCGCAGATTTCGATGCGGAGCGCCATGCCCATGCCGTCCACATCGCCGACCATCTTATGCTTACGCTTCAGTTCGCGAAGGCCATTGAGGAAGTAGGCGCCCTTGAGCGCGGTCAACTCCTCGTAGTCGGTCTCTTCCATCATCTTCATGGCTTCGAGGGCTACGGCGGTGCCGAGCGGGTTGGCGTTGAAGGTCGAGTGGGTCGAGCCGGGCGGGAAGATTTCCGGGTTGATGAGTTCTTCGCGTGCCCACACGCCCGACAGCGGGTTCAAGCCGTTGGTGAAGGCTTTGCCGAACACGATGATATCGGGCTTGACGTTGAAGTTCTCGATCGACCAGAGCTTGCCTGCCCGATAAAAGCCCATCTGGATTTCGTCGGACACCAACAGAATTTTGCGCTGCTCCAGGATTTCCGACAGCCGCTCAAAATAGCCGGCCGGTGGAATAACGTAGCCACCGGTGCCTTGAATTGATTCAACGTAGAACGCTGCGTATTCCGACACGCCAACCTTGGGGTCCCAAACGCCGTAGTATTCGGTTTCAAAGAGCCGTGCGAACTGTTCGACGCAATAGAGGCCGCAATCTTCGCGCTTTTTGCCGTAGGGGCAGCGGAAGCAATATGGAAACGGCACGAACTGAGCGCGGTCGCCGAAGTGGCCATAACGGCGGCGGTAGCGGTATGACGAGGTGATGGCGGTCGCGCCCAGCGTGCGACCGTGATAGCCGCCTTCGAAGGCGAAGTTCAGGCTCTTGCCGCCGGAGTAATTGCGGACGAGCTTCAAGCTGTCTTCGACGGCCTGCGCGCCGCCGACGTTAAAGTGGACGCGGCCCTTGCGGCCGAATTTCTTTTCGACGTCCTGCGAGATCATGGCCGCGAGCTCGATCTTCTCGCGGTGGAGGTATTGGCTGGCCACCTGCGGCAGGCGGTCGATCTGTTTTTTCAGCGCATTGTTGAGACGTTGATTGGCGTAACCGAAGTTGACGGCGGAGTACCACATCTGAAGGTCGAGGAATTTGCGGCCTTCGCCGTCATAAATGTAGGAGCCTTCGCAGCGCTCGAAAATCTTGGGCACCTTGGTGTAATGGACGGTATCGCCGTGCGAGCAATAGCGGTCTTCCAAAGCCAGGAGTTCGGCTTCGGTCTTGGGCGTGTTGCCCGCGATCTTATCAAGCATGATAGGCTTCCTTGCCCTGGATGAGGGATGCCGACGAGACGCGTCCGCTGGTCAGGTCGCTCATGATCGTGGTGACATCGTGGAAATCTCGAAAGGCAACGTGTGGGATGCCCTCCGCTCGGCAGTGGTCTATGAGTTTTCCTTTGGCAAGGCAAAGGTCAACTGTGGCGGCGGCGCAGAAATCGGAACGGCCATCACCGATCAGAATGCGGTAGGTGCCGTCTGTTGAGGGTGCGCGGCACTTGCAGTTGCCGGAAGCACAGCCTTCGGCTGAGTAGGGAAACGACAACCGCCAGCGATCGTTGCTGATTTTTTCGAGGTGGTTGGCGCGAACGGGGAAGTCCAGGTCGTGATTGGCCAGGACGCGCTTCACAACGTGATCGATGCCATCCGAGACGACGGTGACGGGGAGCTTGTGGGCCACGCAAAAGTCGGCGAACTCGGCAAAGCCTGGATCGAGGGCGACGCTGTCGACAAAAGCATCGAGTTCCGCACTATCGAGGCGGAGCAAGGCAACCTGGGCTGCCATCGCTTCGCGCGAGCCGATCTTGCCAGCAAGCCAGGCAGATTCAATTTCGAGCCACAGCGGCTCGGCGTGGAGCGACAGCAGCGCATCGACCGTGTCGATCATCGCAATCGTGCCATCGAAATCGACGAGCAGATGAGGCATGATCGGTTGCCCGTTGTGCGCGGTCGGTTTACCCATTCGCGTATCGTCCCTTTTTGTGGTGGTACCCATCCCGGTGCGTACTTGCGGCGAAGCCGGCACCCCGACGCATGCAGCGGCCCATAAGTCGTGGGCTATAGCCTCGAACGAGGCTGGCATGCCAATGCTTTTGCGCCGCAGGACGAAAACCGCAATGATTTCACCATTGCGTGAGGCATACCAGCCACGATGATCGGGCATTTGCGCGGTACATAGTTCCCGCCCCGTTGCCCCGGACGCTATCGCACGCGTAGCGAGCCCGCCCGATCCGGGGCCATTACGTTGTCTGAGAGTGGTAACGATCCTGGATCAGCGGGCGGCCAAAGGGGGGCGCATGTCTTGGAAATCAGTGGGGGAAATTGGTGATCGCTGGCTTGCGCAAGGTCCAGGTCAGTGCTGCAGGATTTTGGAGAGGAACTGCTGGGCGCGTTCGCTGCGGGGTTTACCGAAGAAATCGTCTTTCTTGGCGTCTTCGACGATCTCGCCGCGGTCCATGAAGATGACACGGTCGGCGACCTTGCGGGCAAATCCCATTTCGTGGGTCACGACCATCATGGTCATGCCCTCCTTGGCGAGGGCGACCATCACATCGAGAACTTCGTTGACCATTTCAGGGTCGAGCGCAGAGGTTGGTTCGTCAAACAGCATGCAGATGGGGTCCATGGCGAGCGCGCGGGCGATGGCGACGCGCTGCTGCTGGCCGCCCGAAAGCTGGCCGGGGAACTTGGCGGCCTGTTCGAGAAGGCCGACGCGCTTCAGAAGGGCTAGACCTTTGGCTTCGGAGGCGGCGCGGTCGCGACCGAGGACCTTTTGCTGGGCGAGACAGAGGTTGTCCATGATCGAGAGATGCGGGAACAGCTCGAAGTTCTGGAACACCATGCCGACGCGCGAGCGCAGCTTATTCAGGTTGGTCGTTTTGTCCGACAGCGAGATGCCGTCGACGACGATGTCGCCGCTCTGGAACGGTTCGAGACCGTTGACGGTTTTGATGAGCGTCGACTTGCCGGAGCCAGACGGGCCGCAAACGACGACGACATCGCCCTTTTCCACGTTCGTCGTGCAGTTCGTCAGAACCTTGAAGGATCCGTAGGCTTTGGAGATGTTCTTGATCTCGATCATCGACATGGGTCTGATACCTTCAACGGACGATTGCGACGCGGTCTTGCAAGGTTTTCACCAGGTGCGATAACGCATAGGAAATGACGAAATAGACGAGCGCTGCGAAGAGATACATTTCGACGAGGCGACCGTCGCGTTGGGCGACTTTGGAGGCCGCGCCCAGGAAGTCGGTCAACGACAGGACATAGACGAGCGAGGTATCTTGGAACAGCACGATGGTCTGGGTCAGGATGACCGGGATCATGTTGCGGAAAGCCTGGGGCAGGATGATCGTGCCCATCACCTGCCAATAGGATAGGCCCAGCGCATAACCGGCCGCTCCTTGCCCCTTGGGGATCGACTGGATGCCGGCGCGCATGATCTCGGCGAAGTAAGCGGCTTCAAACAGTGTGAAAGTGATGAGCGCGGACTTCAGCGCGCCAACCTGCATCGGGCGATCGGCCCCGGTGATCCATGCGCCGATGTAGGGGAGCAGGAAGTAGAACCAGAAAATGACCAGCACGAGCGGCAGCGAGCGGAACAGCGTGGTGTAGAAGTTGGCGAAGTATTCCAGCGGCTTGATGCCGGAAAGGCGCATCAGGGCGAGCAGCGTGCCGACGATGAGGCCACCGAAAGTTGCGAGCGCGGTCAGCGTGAGCGTGAAGGCCATCCCGTCGAAGAACAGGTACTGCCAGGAGCGCGCAATGACGTTGAAGTCGAAATTTGAAAACATGTGCCCTCACTTCCCTGCCGTGTAGCCGGGAACCGCAACGCGGCTTTCCAGCATGCGCATTCCAGCGACGACGAGCACATTCAGCACCAGATAAAGGATCGTTGCCGCCGTGAAGGCCTCGAAGACCTGGAAGGAGTATTCCTGCATCGAACGGGCGCGCGAGGTGAGTTCCAGTAGCCCAATGGTCAAGGCGACGGACGTGTTCTTGATGAGGTTCAAGAACTCAGACGTCAGCGGCGGCAGGACGATGCGGAAGGCCATCGGGAGAAGAACGTATTGGTAGGTCTGGGGCGTCGAAAGCCCCAGTGCGGTGCCAGCCATCGACTGGCCGCGGGGCAGCGCCTTGATGCCCGCGCGGACCTGTTCGGCGACGCGAGACGAGGTGGCAAAACCTAAACCGATGACTGCGGTGTAGAAGGCAGCATTCGGGGATTGCTTCAGGGCCATGCCCCAGGCTTTGGGGAGCACTTCGGGGAGAACGAAGTACCACAGAAATAACTGCACCAGGATTGGGATGTTGCGGAACAGCTCAACCCACGCAGTGCCAGCGATATTGGCCCACTTCGAGTTCGTGGTGCGCATGACGCCGACGATGGAGCCGACCAGGAGGGCGATGACCCAGGCGCAGAGCGCAGTGATGATGGTCCATTGGAGGCCGCTTATCAGCAGTTGGGCGTAGGTGCTGGTCCCTTCTGGCGACTGTTGCCAGAAAATGCCCCAGTTCCAATTATATTTCATGCAAAGCACCCCGGCCGATAATTCTTGGAGCCCGTAAGAAAAGGGCACCTGCGATTGTCCGCCGATGCCCTCGTAGTTTCAGTAGGCAGCAGGATCGGCGCTGTCTTTGGGTGCCGAGAACATTTTCTCAAGTTGCGGCGACATCACGAAGTTGAGGTTCAGGTTCTTGGGCGGGATCGGCGACTGGAACCACTTTTTGAAAAGCGCGGCACCTTCGGCTTTATAGACCGCTGCTGTCGCTGCATCCGCGATCTTCTTGAAGGGGGCGTCATCCTTGGGAAGCATGATGCCGTAGGGCTCAGGCGCGCTGTAGGCGTCCTTAGAAATCTCATACACTGAAGGGTCTTTGGAGGAGGCAGCCAAGCTGGCGAGCAGAATGTCGTCCATGGCGAACGCGACGGCGCGGTCGGTTTCAACCATCAGAAAGGCTTCGGCGTGGTCCTTGGCCGACAGGATCGTCATGCCGAGGCTTTTTGCCGTGTTGAGTTCGTTCATCTGCTTGATATTGGTCGTACCGGCCGTCGAAACGATGGTCTTGCCCTTCAGGTCGTCAACCGACTTGATGTTGGACGCCTTCTTGGTGACGATGCGGGTCGCTGTCAGGAAGTGGGTATTGGTGTAGCCCACCTGCTTTTGGCGTTCGGCGTTGTTGGTCGTGGAGCCACACTCGAGATCGATGGTGCCGTTGGCCAGCAGCGGGATGCGCGTTGCCGAGGTCACGGGGTTCAATTTGACTTCAAGCTTTTCAAGTTTCAGTTCGGCTTTCACGGCCGCAACGATCTTGTTGCAGATGTCCATGGCAAAGCCAACCGGCTGCTGCTTGTCGTCGAGGTAGGAGAAGGGCACCGACGATTCACGGAAGCCGATCGTAATCGTCCCGCTATCCTTGATCTTCTTCAATGCACCCGTCAGCTCTTGTGCACCAGCTGGTGCGCAAACAAAACTCGCAGCGACTGCCGCGATCAATAGACGTCTCATGCCCACAAGTCCTCTGTTGATGTTCTGGCGACTGGCCAGACGTTTTTCGCCGTCTCCACCCAGTGCAGACGGCGTCGTGCCGTTGGACCCGCGCCGACACGATCGGAGCGTTCGTCCACGGTCGTACTGTTCGGAGAGGTGCGACGTAAAAGCAAGCCCAAAAAGTATGCGGCGCGCCCAGCGGTCGCTCAATTATTTTGCAGCTTGATGCTTGTCAGCAAAGCGCGCCGGGATTTGGTGCGCTGCGAGATTGAAATTTCAATATCAATACAGCGGCCTGAAGGGGAGCGTGACGCAAATAGACTAACGGCTAGAAGCGTTTGCGAACTGTGGACGCCGCTGCGAGAAAAACTGCTTCATGTTGCTCCGCTGGGCGAAGGTCTTGGGCAGGGCAAAGGACTTGGGCAGAAATAGCCACATGACGCCTGCTATCACTGTTAGGGGAATGAGGGAAATGGTGATGTCGACCATCGCGGTTACGACGGTGACGGCCCACAGCAGGGCGAGCCCGTGCTCGGCGATGGCGATGACCTTGGATTGGGAATGACGGCGGAGCAGGCTGCGGCGGTTGCCCGCGATCGGATGCCAGAAATTCAATAGCGCGGTCGAACTTGCTGCGAGCCCGCCAAAGACGATAGCGAAGAGCGCGGCTCGTGGTGCGATGACGGCCAGCGAGAGGATGGGCAAAGCCAGGATAACTGCGAGCGGGGCGGCGATGGCTGAGAGTTTGGCCAAAGCGGACTGAGTTGCCGGAATCGGGGCGGTGGCGATCAGTTCGGGAGCGTCTTCGCCCGAAACGGTGATCCAGGCGAGCGATGCCGAGATCTGGGCGGCCAGGACAACGATCAGCGGCGTAAGGGCGATGGCAGGCGGAATGTCGTGGGGGCTGCGCAGGAGGAGGACAGCGAGCGGCAGGGTGTAGATAATCTGTAGGCCGAGCTGGGCAAACAGGTTGGGGTCGCGGGTCAGCAATCGCCATTCCTTGAGACGGAGCGAGGGGCCTGGACCTGCGCGGAAGCGGCTGGCGCTGCGTGCGCTCGTTGCGGTAAGCGGGTCAGCGCTGGAACCGGCTGCGGTCTGGCAGGCGGTGGCGAATGCGCCGCTGAAGGCTACAACGGCGACAATGAAGACGACGACAGATAGCAACAGGAGGATTGCCAAGGTCGAGACATCGCCGTGGGCTGCCGCTTGGAGACGAGCGAAAATATCACCCGTGTTCTGGGCGAGCCATTGTTGAGCTTGGCCGAACCACGTCATGGCTTCTGCAGTCATTTCCTTGGGAAGAAGGAGACCGATCTGGACGACGAGGACGAAGCCACCGGCAATGACTGCCGCCATGATTTGCGAGATCGTGCGGGCACGTCGTGCGCCGGCGGCGTTGAACAGAGCGATGGCGATCATGAGCCCGACGGCCGTGCCAGACAGCGCCATCGCAACCAGGATTGGATACATCGACAGCCACGCGGAGCCGTCTTGGAATGCGCCGACATTGGCGAGCGGAAACAACAGCGGGGCAAGTGCTGCAACAGACGTCGCGGCGATCGACACGGCGCGGGAGGCGACGGCTTTCCAGGCGGGAAGGGGAGACGCAAACAGGAGTTCGAGGCTGCCGCGTTCGTAGAGCGAGCGAGTGGCACCAAGCAGGCCTTGGGCGATCATCCACAGCAGTGCGCCAATGGCTGCCGTTGCGAGCGCCTGCGGGCTAAAGAGGCCTGGAGTACTCGCGCGAAGTGAGAGCGCGCCCCAGGCAAGAGCATGCATCGCGACGAGGCCCACCACGACGAACGCGGTTGAGGTGCCGGTCGACCGCCGGGCAACGACTTCGGTCAACTGACGCCAACTCAGACGGAGATCGTGGGCCAGCAGCCAAGCGAAGGATCCAGGGTGGAGCGTCATGCCGCTTGGCCCCGCCCATTTATGTCCGCGCCGCCCGATTGGCTGGCCGTCAGGGTCAAGAAGACGTCTTCGAGCGTGCTGTTGGTTCCGCCGAACTGGGCGCGGAGGACGTCCATGGAGCCTTGCGCGACGAGGCGTCCACCGCGGACGATGCCGATCCGGTCGGCCAAGCGTTCGGCGACTTCGAGAATGTGGGTCGTGAGGATGATGGTGGCGCCAGCGCGGACCCGGGCCGTCAGGAGGTCTTTGACTTGGCGCGCGATGGCGGCGTCAAGGCCGGTCAGGGGTTCGTCCAGCATGATGAGACGGGGCTCATGGACGAGGGCTCCGGCGAGGGCAACTTTCTGCTTCATGCCGCGCGAAAAGCCTTCGCAGCGGATATGGCGATGGGGGCCGAGTTCAAGGATGTCGAGCAGTTCGGCGGCGCGCTTTTCGGCAAGGTTGGCCGGGACGGACCACAAACCGGCGATGAATTCGAGATATTCGACGGGGGTAAGCTTGTCGTAGAGCATGGGCTCGTCGGGCAACCACGCGGTGATACGCTTGGCGGCGGTGGGATCGGCAAGCGCGTCGATACCGAAGATGGAAATCGCACCTGCATCCGGCTTCAGGAGGCTTGCCACCATGCGCAGGGTGGTGGTTTTGCCAGCCCCATTGGGGCCAAGCAGAGCATAGAATTCACCCGGCGCAACGCACAAGTCGAGGCCTGCGACCGCTCGCTTTTCACCAAAGGACTTGCAGAGACCGGTGAGTTGTAGCGCCGCCGTAGCGGTGACCGCATGGCTTTCGTCGGGACCTGAACCATCCATTATCGGCACCTTGCCCTCGATGAAACTGTCGTACAGCTGCCGCCGAAAGTACGAGGTCGAAGTTGCCGAGCCATTAAGGAGGACTGAGAAATTTTTGGCGAATGGAGGGATTGCCGGGTTCGATTGAGAACAAAAGCCCGCTGTGTCACCACGGCGGGCTTTCAATTTTTCTATACGCTCCTTGCTTGCGCCCGCGTTACTTCGGCAGCAAGACCGCATCGATCACGTGAATGACGCCGTTCGACTGCTTGACGTCGGCGATGGTGACGGTGGCCGTGCCGCCGTTTTCGTCGGTGAGGGTCAGCTTGCCGTCCTTGTTCTTCTTGGCAGACAGCATAGCGCCCGACAACGTCTTGACGGGGTGGACGCCCTTTTCATCATCGACCATCTTGCCGATAGCTTCAGACATGACGGCCTTGCCGACCACATGCGAAGTCAGGATCTTGACCAGCTTTTCTTTGTTTTCCGGCTTCAAAAGCGTGTCGACGGTGCCGGCCGGCAGCTTGGCGAAGGCATCGTTGGTTGGCGCAAAGACCATGAACGGGCCAGCGCCCGATAGCGTTTCGACGAGGCCGGCAGCCTTCACGGCTGCGACGAGCGTCGTGTGGTCTTTGGAGTTGACCGCGTTTTCAATGATGTTCTTGGTGGGGTACATGGCGGCGCCGCCGACCATCGGGTTGGCATCGGCCAAGACGGGGGTGGTTGCGGAACCGATGCCGGCTGCGCCCAGGGCAATGAGACCCAGCATCATGGCGGACGACAGGCGTTTGTTCTTAGACATGATTTCCTCGCGAGCGTTGTGAACTCCCTCTCTGGGAGCACAGTCAGCTACGGGGCAAGGCTCGGCAGGTTTCAGTGCGGGCGATCACACATGTTTGAGGGGAAGGGTGTGATCCAAAATCAGTTACCGGCAGCTGGCATATGGGAAGCACAAAACACCCCTTGGAACCCTTGCCTGATACCCTATTGCAAAATGAACGACCGAACGGCGGTCGGTTATTTTGAGTGCGCCCTACCGGACGGCGGATCTTTGCCGCTCGGCGAGCGTAGGGCAAAGCGTCGATGCTTTCGCTCGCCAGTATAACTGTCGTCAGTTCAAGGCTTGACCAGTCAAGGCTTGGCTGGTCAAGGTTTGGTCTGGACCAGTTTGCCGGCGTAGACGACGGGGCCGGTTGGGGCTCCGGTCGGCGAGCCACCTTCGGGTTCGACGCTCACGGCGTAGGTTGCCTCCTGGATGTCGCCGGGCGCAAAAGAGGCAAGCTTGGGGTTGGTCGAGAATGGCTTATCGCCGACGACGCCGAGCGACTTAGGCGCGCCGAGTTTGGCGTGAACCAGCCAAAGCTCATAGCTCTTGCCCGCCTGCCGTTCGGCGGCGACCGGGCGGACCGTAAAGGTGCGGCTATCGATGTCCACGGTCATCAGGAACGCCGGACTTTGAGCGTCCTTCTGGAGCACGGCCACGTAGGATTTCGGCGCGGCGGGCAAGACGGCTTCGCGCACGACGATAAAGGCGGCGAGACAGGCGGCAAGCGCACTTGCGCCGAGCGCAACGGACCGCCAACGCGAGACGGCCTGCTGCAGAACAATGACGTTGGATGGGACGCTACCTGCCGACCGGGCTTGGAGTATCCGTTCGACGACTTTGGCTTTGAGCAATGGTGATGGGGTGACCTGGGCAACCTGCTCGTTGAGCGGCGCCAATCGCGCCTCCCAGGCTTCAATTGCGGCAGCGAGTGCGGGGTCGCGCTGGCGGCGGAATGCGACGTTGGCGCGCTCGTTTGCATCGAGCGTTCCCAACACGAACTCGGCGGCCAGATCGTCAATGTCGTTTGTGTCTGTCATGGCGAAAGACACGCCTTCAGTTGAGCAAGCGAACGATGGAGCCAGGTTTTAATCGTCGCGACCGGGTGGCCGAAGCGCTGGCTAAGCTCTTCGCGGGTGGCACCTTGGAGATAAGCCTCGATGACGAGTTGCTTGCGTTGCGGCTCGAGCTTGTCGAGGCAAGCATTCAGGCGCTTTACGTCCTGGCTCAGCTCGAGCGCCTGCAAGGGCGGCGCATCGTTGGAGGCGACATTCAAGGCTTCGGGCGCCTCTTCGATGGAAACCGGGACGCGGCGGCGGATTTCATCCAGGGCGCGGTTGCGGGCAATCGTTGCCATCCACGTAATCGGGGAAGATCGCGCAGGATCGAAATCGGCGGCTCGCTCCCAGATCTTCACGTAAACCTCTTGCAAAACCTCGTCGGCCAAATCCCTGCGTCTTAAGATACGAATGATGATTCCGTAAAGTTTCGCACTGGTGGCGTCGTAGACTTGTTCAAACGCCGCAGCATCCTTGCTGGCGACCCGAGCCAGAAGCGCGACAATATTTTGCGGCGTTGAGATCATGGGTTGAGGAGTGCTCGTTGTATGCCCAATGCGGTGCCATTGCTCTTGGCGGACTTATCTCTTGGCGGACTTGCTTTTGTCGGACGTCGTCTGACCACCAGCCGCATGGACAATCTATTCCGACGCTTAGCGCTCCTGCAAGCGCTGTGTAGCTAGCGTTTGGGCGACCTACAATAATTCGTGCCAAATCTATTCTGCCGGATGCATGGAACACAACACGCGGCGGCGGAACAAGTGGGGTGCTTGATGTGGCGGGGGCTCGAAACGTGAATTCACTAAATCTTTGTTGGCAGGCCGCTATAACTCTTTTTAATCAAACGCGATATATGAGCTGAGCGCGTCAGCAGATGTACGTTCAGCCAGCAATAATCCATCAACATCGGAGCGTATTCGCGTGTCTGCAGGAGGATCGACCACCGTTGTCGCGATTGCGCTGGCCTGCAATCTGGGCATTGCGGTTGCCAAATTCACAGCCGCGGCGTGGAGCGGATCGTCTGCGATGCTGTCGGAGGCGATCCATTCGCTGGTCGATACGTCCAATCAGGCGCTGTTGCTGGTCGGTTTGAAGCGTTCGCAGCAGCCAGCGGACGAGCGCCATCCGTTCGGCTACGGGATGGAGCTGTATTTCTGGAGCTTTATCGTCGCGACCGTGCTGTTTTCTCTGGGTGCTGGCGTTGCGATCTACGAGGGCGTCGACAAGCTGCTGCATCCGCACGGCATCGAGCACGTCAACATATTGTATGCCGTACTTGGCGTATCGATGGTTCTTGAAGGCATTTCCACCTATCAGGCGGTCAAGGAATTCAATTCGCGCCGCAACGGAGCCCCCTGGCTTGGAGCTTTGCGCTCGTCAAAAGATCCATCGCTCTATACCGTTCTTCTGGAAGATTGCGCTGCGATTGCGGGCCTGACGGTTGCCCTCGCTGGCGTGATTGCGACCGACCAGTTTGGAATAGCGCAGGCCGACGGGGCTGCCTCAATCGTCATCGGCATCATTCTCGCGTTGGTCGCAGCGTTCATGAGCATCGAGACGAAGGCACTCCTGATCGGCGAAGCAGCCGATCCCGACGTATTGGCTGGCTTGCACGAGACGATAAGCGCAGAGACTGGAGCAGCCAAGCCGATCACGCGCATCAACAGCATCAAGACGATGCATCTGGGGCCGGAAGATATTTTGGTGGCCGCGAGCGTCGATTTCGAGGATGGGCAATCGGCCCGTTCGGTCGAGGCGACCAATGGGCGGCTAGAGGCTGCGATCAAGGCGCGTTATCCAGCCGTGCGGCAGTTGTTCCTCGAGGTGAAAGGGACACCCCAGGTCAACGGGCCGACAGCGGATGTTATGGCGCAGACAGCCAAACAGGTGGGAGCGCAGGCTCCAAGCGCCGTTGAGCGGGCAAACATCCTGACCGCCGTCCAATCAACCTCACACGGAAAACAGGCGTCCCAAGCGCGTGCGCCCGTGCCGTCCAAAATGATCAAGCCGCCCGCGCCTGCAGCCGTACAAGTCGCGCGCGAAGCCAAAGTTGGTTTGATCGAACCCAATCCGCACGCCCCGCCGTCGAAGAACAATAAGAAGAAGGGCAAGCACGGACGATAGCGCGGTTGCAAAGGTCCTCTCTGAAGCACTCTAGGGGGATGGTTGGGCCGTAACAGCCCAACCAATGGGCGACCGGCTAAAACGGAATTTCGTCGTCGAGGGATTTGTCAAAGCTGGGCTTGCTGGCACCTGCACCGCCTTTGGCAGGGCCCTTTGGTGCCGAGTAACCGCCGCCCGCAGTACCGCCGCCGCTGCTGCTGCTGCTGCGGGCCGAACCACCGCCGCCGCTGTAGCCGCCGCCATCGCTGCCGCCTGCGTTATAGTCCGGCGCGCCGCTTTCCTGCATGCCGCCAGCGCCGGGACGCCCGTCAAGCATCGTAAGGGTGCCGTTGAAATTCTGCAGGACGATTTCGGTCGAATACTTTTCGGCACCGCTCTGATCTTGATATTTGCGGGTCTGCAACGAACCTTCGATGTAAACCTTCGCACCCTTTTTCAGGTACTGTTCGGCCACCTTGCAGAGGTTTTCGTTGAAGATCACGACGCGGTGCCATTCGGTCTTGTCTTTGCGTTCCCCGGTCGCCTTATCGCGCCAGCTTTCCGTCGTCGCAACATTCAAGTTGGCGATCGGACGACCATCTTGCGTGCGGCGAATTTCAGGATCCTTACCCAGATTACCGATCAAGATCACCTTGTTAACCGACCCAGCCATCGCGGGCCTCCTTTCGACATGACATTAACGCTTGCGCTTTCATTGGCACCCAAATGCGTCTTCGTTTGACGCTTAGACGCAGTTGATTGCGCATATGAGGTTGCTCCAACACTTGAGCTAACGGCCCAAGCGGCGAATCGTCCAATATTACACGCTCGCCTTGTAACCGGGTGCGGCTTGTGTTGCTTGTCCACCGCAAAACGTGACCAACCGCTATGTTCTTTTTATGTTCTATGATTTACCACAAGGAGTCAACTGGTTTGTAGCGCCAGCGCCACAAGATTGCGCGACGTCGAAGACGGGAAGTTCAACACCTTTCGGTGCCTGCGGGGTTGGGCTAATCTTGACGACCACGCTACTTGGCTGCCTGCGCTGCCTAGGCCCGCCCCACCCGGATTGCTAAGTTCATGTCCCGTTACGATTGTTCGAAGTGCCCGGGGTATTGCTGCTCCTACCCGCAAATTGCGCTGTTAAAGTCCGACGTGACGCGGCTTGCCAAGCATTTCAAACTGCCGTTTGAGGAGGCAGCCCGCAAGTTTAGCCACGAAGCGTTCGGCAAGAAGTGGGTCCTGCGGCGGAAGAAGGACGCGCATTTCGGCAAGATTTGCCGGTTTTTCGATTCCAAAAAGCGCAATTGTTCAATCTATGAGGCGCGCCCCAAGGTTTGCCGCGGCTACCCGAATGAACCGCGCTGCGGTTACTGGGATTTCTTGAGTTGGGAACGCCGCCAGCAGCAGGACGATGAATTCGTCGCTTCCACCGACCACGGAAATTGGCCCTAAAGCACGTTGGCTCTTGTTCAATAAATTTTTGATCTCAAACGATCAGGGCCTCGGCCCGTGTCTTTAACGCAATCTTCGCCTTGCCGTGGTTTTGTGGTGACTGGTCAATCTCTTACGTAGAGTAGCTCCATGATCGCCACCGCTGAACGCGCCGCCGACTTTTATCTCAAGAAACAAGCAGACGACACCTGGAGCAACTACTTCCGGGGCCGGCGTTTTGCGCTGATTGAAGAGAAAATCCGGGCCATTGCTGCTGAAAAGGGCCGGTGCCGCATCATCGATATCGGTGGCCGCGTCGAATACTGGAACCCGATCTTGGCTACGTTGAACGAGTTCGATGCCAAGATCACGGTGGTCAATCTGGAAAAGACCCAGCCCAAGCCCGGCCCGATTTTTGATTTTGCCTATGGCAACGCTTGCGATCTCTCGGATTATGGCGATCAGAGCTATGATTTTGCCCATTCCAATTCGCTGATCGAGCATGTCGGGCGCTGGTCCGAGATGAAGCGCTGCGCCGCCGAAATCGGCCGCGTTGCCGACAATTACTATGTACAGACGCCCTATCTGTGGTTTCCCATCGAACCGCATTTTCGCGCACCATTCTATGCCTGGCTTCCCGAACAGACGCGGGCGCGGCTACTGATGGCTTTCGATCTTGGCTATATCGGCAAGGCCGCTACTCTCGATCAGGCGATGGCTGATGTACAGAGCATCAATCTGCTCGATCACGCGCAGATGAAGGCGCTGTTTCCAGACGCGAAAATTACTTTCGAGCGTGCTCTGGGGTTGCCGAAATCGATGATTGCCTGCCGGGACCGGTAAGGTTGCACGCGACAAATGTTTGAGACTGGCCGCGGGGCGCCAAAGAAAAAAGCTGCGGCCGGTGCATTTTACTTGCAATTGAACATAACATGAACATTATGAGCGGATCACCTTTTGCGAGAGGCGGTCATATGATCACGCTGTTTACGTACGGTCCGATGTTCGGTTTGCCCGATCCTAGCCCGTTTTGCATGAAAGCCGAGATCCTGCTCAAGATGGCGGGTCTGCCGTACAAGCTTGATCATTCGGGCTTCATGAAAGCGCCAAAGGGCAAGCAGCCTTATATAGCCGACGACGGCATGATGGTGGCCGATTCAACGTTCATTCGCTGGCACCTGGAACAAAAGCACGGCGTTGATTTCGACAAGGGGTTGAGCGCCGAGCAGAAGGCTGCGGCGTGGGCGTTTGAGAAGCTGTGCGAGGACAATCTTTATTGGGGCGTGGTGCGTGATCGCTGGATGAACCCCGTCAACTTCGACAGAGGTCCACGGGCCTTTTTTAATCCCGTACCAGCGCTTTTACGGCCGCTGATCGTGAGGAAGGCGCTGCGTGAGGTAAAGCGCAATTTGCATGGCCAGGGATTGGGTCGGCACTCAGTGACGGACTGCGAGCAGATTACAATCACGGGCGTCGGAGCGGTCTCGGACTTTCTTGGCTCGAAGCCGTTTTTGATGGGCGAGACACCGTGTGGAGCGGATGCGACCGTGTTTGCCTTCATTTCAGGAATGATGTGCCCGGTGTTTCCCGGACCGATCAGGCAGGCAGCGCTTGGCCACGCCAACCTCGTCGCGTACCGGGATCGGGGGATGGACAAGTGGTACCGCGATTTCAAGGTGGCGTAATCGCAGGCCAACGGGGTTGGGTGCCGCCGCAAGAAAGAGGCCATGTAGAACCGCGTTTTCCATCGAAAAATTCTGCTTCCCCGGACGGCCCTTCGCCGATCACAGATGCTTACCTGACGGTGAGTGGTAAGCATCCCGGATCAGCGCTGCGCACTATCCGGGGAAACAAAGCTTAGGGTGTTTCAGCGATCAGGGTGAAGTCGCCAATCATGGCAACGAAACTGACCCACATCCTATCGTTACCGAAGGCTCACTTCGTGCAGGTGGTCGAGCAGGGGACTTCTTCGCGTTTTTCGATGGAGCCCTTCATGAGTGAGAGCGTTTCGCGGAAGCACTTGCCGCCATCCTGAACGATGCGGATCAGGTGGTCGCCGGAACCCTTCGCTTGACACATCACCTGCATTCCGGCCTGGGCAAGTTTGAATGAACCCGGCGCTGCGCTGGCTGCGGGAGACTGGGGAAGCGGGGGGGCATCAGCGGCCAGTGCGGCGGGAATGATGAGACCCATCAGGCTGGCAGAAGTGGGTTTTTGCAGATCCTTGAAAGCGATCCACTCGTAGGTGGCGGTACCTGTCTGAGTTGACACCTTAATGGCGATGTCGCCGCTCTTGGGGCAGGCGCCGACGTCGACTTTGGTTCCGGAGGTGGTCGACAGCTGGCGGTAATCGATCTTGCAATCGAGGTTCTTCATCCAGAGATCGTATTGCACGAGCCGGTGGGGAACTTGGGCGTATGGGATGCCGTGGGCCCAAGAGTAATAGAGGTTATATGCCGTGGGGATAGCAGCGCCGATAGAGACCAGCAACACAGCGGCTTTCACAAGCGCCACGGTGCTGCTCGCGGCTTTGGCCACGGGATTTCTGGCGAAAAAACTAGGAGGGGACTGTGTCATGGGGGAAGCCTCGGCCATGGTGTTTGATGCGAACTGCATGCAGAGTAGCACTCCGATAAATAGGCGATCTGGTTTAAATTAAACAGATGCCGTTGAACCGGATGTGAGGAGCGGGTTCAGGTAGGGTTCATTTGGGCTTATCGGGGCGGATGACCGAGCCAGGGTCCTTCCGGTTTTGATTGAATCGCGAAAAGGACCCTAGCTCATTGTTTTGCCGTGCTTTTTCGAGATTGGTCCTGTCGTGAAGTTCGCTGGCCACAGGTCGGCCCAATCCGGACTCCGCCACGATACGGTCACGACGACGACATGGTGCATCCACGCATTTGACATGATGCAGATGAAATCATTGAAAATCTTATTCCTAGCCACAGGGGTTGCCTATGATTT
>JANOVN010000373.1:0-5847 GCA_031417455.1 Hyphomicrobiaceae bacterium
GCGACCGTGATCGAGGCCGAGGAGGAGATCGAGGTGGACGTGGCGGCGATCGTGGTGGTCGCGGCGGAGGAGGCCGGCGCTAAATTACGACAGGCAACACTCAATCAGTGTTTCTCTTGCCTCGATGGAAGTAGATTATAAATCCCAACACCCGGCCTCATCCGCCGGGCACAGCCCTCAAAACACCTGCACACGTCTTAGAACCTACGATGCAAAGTTGGCTCCGTCGCAACCTACCGAGCGTGACTAAACCCGCCCAATGGCCCTTGAGCCTTGTTCGTTCCCGTTTGTTCTAAGTTTGTTTGCAGATCCTGATCACAAAAGGACCATAGCATATATTTCGCGCAAAAAGAAGCGCAGCGCGTGACAACAGTCACGGCGACGTTAAGATCCCTCGCTCGCAATTCGACCAAATTTGATCTGCAAGGGCCGTGAAACCGGGCGACACGAACCGGCGGTTAATTAATCTCCCGAGCCGGGCGTGGATGAAAAATATTTTTCATACTTCCCTTTAACGTCTTTGAAGGCATCGGCATCGTCTGGCGCAGGTTTCTTGGCCGTAATGTTGGGCCACGCGCCTTCAGAAAACTTCCGGTTTATTTCGAGCCATTTCTCAAGACCAGGCTCAGTGTCCGGTTTGATGGCCTCGACGGGGCACTCGGGTTCGCAAACGCCGCAATCGATGCATTCGTCGGGATTGATGACGAGCATGTTCTCGCCCTCGTAGAAGCAGTCCACCGGACAAACCTCAACACAATCCATGTACTTGCACTTGATGCAGCTATCATTGACGATGTACGTCATTGCGGTCTTTCCGTTACCTACTGTCGGCCTACAGTGTTACGTCACTTAACTCGATCCGCGCCGCCAAGCGCGTAACCCGATGTCGCAGCTTACTTCATCCGCGCCTATCAAGTCGTTCGAAATTTGAACCGCTCCATCTCCCGCCGCTCTCGTTTCGTCGGCCGCCCGCTGCCAGGCTGCCGCTGCCCAGCCGTCGCGTTTGCCGCCACACCCGCTGCCCCATCCGGTTTTGGCGGCGGAGCAGGCGACAAATCCTCAAAAAGCTGCGCCGCCAAATCAGCACTTCCCCGCCGCTCAGCCATCCCAGCGACCTTCAAGACCCGCATCCGCTGCGCCATCACGACCGTCACCGTCTCGCCGATCTTGACCGTATGGGCCGACTTGATGACCTTGACGCCGTTGACGCGAACCTTGCCCTCGCTGATCAGCGCCGCCGACAGCGTCCGCGTCTTAGCCACGCGCGCAAACCACAGCCACTTGTCGAGGCGCTGCGCCCCGGCCCCAACCTGAGCATCGGTGTCGTCGTTTGCATCGTCGTCAGCCTCGGCGGCCGTCATCCATTTCCCCTGAAAAGTGGGCCCATCAACCCCGATCTGCTACTTACCCTTGCTTGCAAGTTGCTCGCGCAGCGCACTGAGCGCTGCAAACGGGCTATCGGGATCCGCCGATTTCTTGCTTGGCGAAGCCGAAATCACCTTGGGCCCGCGCTTGTCGTCGCGATCGCGATTGCCCCGTGGCCGGTCGTTGCCCCGATCTCCGCGGCCCTCGTTACGCCGGTCGCCATCGCGGCCCCGTGAAGGACCGCCCGGCGGCGCACCAGACAGCGCACCGTCAGCTGGTTTCGAGCCCTCGGCCGTCCGCGCCGGACCACCATTGCGATCCAAGGGACGACGGTCGCCGCCCTGACGATTGCGATCATTCCGCCCGTTGCGATCCTGTCCGCCCGGACGGCGATCACCCTCACGCCGAGGCGCGCCTTCAGCCCCGGCAGCGGGTGCCGCGCCCGCAACGCCAGCCTCACCGGCGGCCACCGGCGCATCGGCATTCACCGGCCGACGATAGCGCGACCGGTCGCGATTGCCCTCGCCAGCCGGACGCGGCTCGCGCGCGGTCCGCTCGCCACGACCGTGATGATGCGGACGGCGTGGACGCCAAACGTCCTCATACTTGGGTTCTTCAGGCACCGCGGCGCCAGCCGTATCGGCAGCTGGAGCCGCACCCTCGACAGCTTCGGTCGCAGCTTCGGCGCCAACCACGGCTTCGACCGCAGCCGGAGCCTCTGCCGCTTCGGTTTTCTCTCCTGCCTCAGCCACAAGTGCCGCGTCCGCCGTCCCGTCAGTGGTCACCGCATCCACAATCCCAGCCAAATCTGCATCCGCTCCCGAAACTGCAGCCGCAGCCGGAGCCACAGGAACGCGAGCAGCCATCACCGCCGCAGCAGGCTTCACGATCCGCCGGTCATTCAAGAACCCGAGCGACTTAAGAACAGCCGACAATTCGTCTGGCGAACAGCCCAGGATCGACATCATCTCCGGCAGCACGGTGAACCCGCCATCGCCCGTCGACCCGCGCGGCGGCGTCATCGGTGAGGCGCCCGCATCCTTGTTTTGACGCCACGCCAGCAATGGCCGGATCAAATCCGCCAACCGCTCAAGAATATCGAGCCGCACCGCGCGTGGTCCGCACAAGTGATACCCGGCCGCCCGATAGTAGACGTCGCTAATCGCCGGATCGGCCGCAACCGACGTGAGGCCCGCACGCGGCGGCTCCGGCAGCGTATCCTTCGTAAACCCGTTCGCGCTCGCGTTCTTGATGCACCACAGCGACAAAGCCAGATCGGCCGCAGCCGGCTTCAACAACGGCGGGAAGAAAATGTTGAATGCCCCGAACCGCACGCCATACTTGCGCAACTGCGCGCGTGCGGGTTGATCGAGCGACTTGATCTCGTCCGCGACCGTATCGCGTTTCAGAATACCGAAATTCTCCCGCAACCGGAACGCAATGCCCTTGGCAAGCCCGGTCACATCCTCGGCCTTCGACAGATCGACCAGCGCCTTGAGCTTGTCGTTCGTCATCTCGACAATCCAGGCATCAAGCCTAGTCTGCAACTTCTCCCGGTCGCCAGCAGCCAGCGTATCGTCCACCAGCAGATTGAACGCTGGCTTCAGCGGATCTTCGCCCGCCGCCACTTCTGCGATCTCTTCGTTGCGCCACAACAGCTGACCCTTGCGCGTCAGGCGGAAGGCATCCGCCTTGGCCGCCACCACGCGCCGTGTCCGCATGCCGAGCTCGCGCGAAACAACTTGCGCCGCCGCACTCCGAGCCGCCTTTTGATTGACGCCTTCGGACGCCTCGGCGTCCGCAATGAACCGGAAGCCCTTGAGGCGGCCCACGTAATGGCTCTCGACATTGACCGCGCCGTCTTCGGCGATATCGGCCGTCAACTCGTCCTTGTCGCGCATCCCCTTCATCAGCGCCGACGTCCGCTTGTCGACAAACCGCTGCGTCAGCCGCTCATGCAGCGCATCCGACAACTGATCCTCGATCTCGCGCGTCCGCGCCTGCCAATGGGCTGGATCCTTGAGCCAGTTCGCCCGGTTCGACACAAACGTCCACGTGCGAATATGCGCCAGCCGGTTCGACAACGTGTCGATATCGCCGTCGGTACGGTCCGAGAACGCCACTTGCTTGGAAAGCCAATCCTCGGAAATCCGCTCGTCCCCGGTCCGCAGCGCCTTATACAGCGTGCCCACCAGCTCGGCATGGTTCGACGCCGAAATTTTGCGATAATCCGGGATCTGGCAAACATCCCACAACAGCTCGACCGAAGTCCGGTCATTGGCAAAGTCCGCCAACTCGGTGTCACTCGCAATCGCCTCAAGCGCCGCCACATCGTCGGCCATCCGCGCCCGCGTCAATCGCGCCATGCTCGGAATTTCGCGCAACGATTCCCGCAACGCATACAGCGTCGAGAAATCCATCACCCGGTTGCGCCACTGCAGCGTGCGGATCGGCTCGAAGTTATGGTTCTCCAGCCGCTCGACGAGTTCAGCGTCCATCGGCTCCGCGCCGCCCGTGACCCCGAACGTGCCATCGTTCATATGTCGCCCGGCACGGCCCGCGATCTGGGCAATCTCGCCCGCCGTCAGATTGCGATGGTTCTGCCCATCGAACTTGCGTAAGCTCGACAGCGCCACATGATCGAGATCGAGGTTCAACCCCATCCCGATGGCATCCGTCGCCACGATGTAATCGACATCACCCGACTGATACAGCGCCACCTGGGCATTGCGCGTGCGCGGCGACAGCGCCCCGATCACGACCGCAGCCCCACCCTGCTGGCGGCGGATCAACTCAGCCACCGCATAAACTTCCGCCGCCGAAAACGCGACGATGGCCGAGCGCTTGGGCAGCCGCGTCAGCTTCTTCTGCCCGGCATACGTCAGCTTCGACAACCGCGGCCGCGTAATGAAATTCGCCCCCGGCACCAGATCGGAGATCGCATCGCGCATCGTGCCCGCGCCCAGCAGCAGCGTCTCAGACCGCCCGCGCGCATGCAGCAGCCGGTCGGTAAACACATGCCCGCGCTCGGGGTCTGCTGCCAGTTGCACTTCGTCGATCGCCAGAAAATCGACCGTGATATCGCGCGGCATCGCCTCGACGGTGCACACCCAATAGCGCGCCCCCTCCGGCTTGATCTTTTCCTCGCCCGTAATCAGCGCGACGTTCGCGACACCCACCCTGGCCGCGATCTTGTCATACACCTCGCGCGCCAAGAGCCGCAGCGGCAACCCGATCATCCCGCTTTCGTGTCCGAGCATCCGCTCGATGGCGAGGTGGGTTTTTCCCGTATTCGTCGGACCCAGAACCGCGGTGACGTTGCGGATGCGGGTATCTGATTCAGTGCCCATGATAGGGAAAGTCTCCGAAGCGCAATAAGTATGCGCGCTGGTTTAGGTCGGCTAGAGCCTGTCCGTTTGAGTGGATGCAATGCGCGCCCATCGTGCTCTCCCCCCACGGCATTGCATTGGGGGGCCGCGAGATCAAGAGGGATCGTTGGTTGAACGCCGTCTCAAACGCATTTTCACTTATTCGGTGACAGCGAATTGTCCAGCCGTCGCACTCGTAACATCGACGCGCTCAATCACCATCGTCCCGGTCCCCCACGCCGTTGGAACCGTCACCGAATGGGGAATAAGCGCCTCCGACCCCGGCAAGCGGCGCAACACAACCTCCGCGTCGCGGTTCGTCGCATAGGCCTTCTGGTCGGCGTTCGCCCTATGACCCGCAATCGGCTCATACATCACCCGGCACACATAGCCGACCGCCGACGCTCCGCCAGCCTTGGGTGCCGGAATGACCGACTGTCGTTTCGGGCTCAGCACGATGTCGAACCGCTGCTTGCCGTCGAACACCTTCACGCGCCGGTCGCACGGATCGCCCTTCGCCGCCGACGTTAGCGCCATGATCGCCGACAACGGATCGATAACCCCTTGCTTGTCCTTGTCGGTGAGCGGCACCGTATCGTGATGCGCCGACGGCGGCGGCTCGACCGCCACCTCCACCGCCTTGCGACCCGCAAACGCGAGCTTGATCGCGCCGCCCTTTTTATTGCGCTTCCAATCAAAAGCATACGATTTGGGGGAAGGCTCGACCGCCTCAATCGCCCCCGCCACATTCGACGCCCCGGTCCACTTGATCGCCCCAAACAGCAACGACACCTCGCCGTTGCTGGTCAACTCATACGACTTCCCGGCAGCCTTCGACGAAAACCCAATCTTCCCGACGCTAATCCCGTTAAACTTGAGCTTGTACTTGGCAACAACCGCAGTAGGCCAAGGATCCTTAATCGGTGGCTCCGCCGCTAGCGCCACGCCCGGCACTAACATCGCCGCCGCCGCACCACCGAACAAGGTCTGTTTGAAACCAATCATCAAGTCCGCTCCAGTCCAAACGCCACAAAACCAAGCGTCCGCCCCTACCCACCCAATGCGTCAGGAGTTTGACAGAACTTCCCTCTCCCCGTACGTCATCGCGGAGCGA
>JANOVN010000374.1:0-6102 GCA_031417455.1 Hyphomicrobiaceae bacterium
CTGCAATCGTCATTGGCCCCCGGCTTGTCTCCAGCGCGCACACCACCGGCTGGGCTGGCAGATCAAACACCCGGTCGCTTGCGGCCAACGCTTCGTCGACAAGGGTCCGCTCCACATCGACCGACACGGTGCACTTGGCATCCAGCAGATACCCGCGCGTTAACTGGGTGATATCGGCCCGCTCCTGCTCGGTCATCCATGCCTGATGCTCGCACACCAGCCGCTTCCCGCCCGGCTGCCGCAACGACGAAAAACAATCCAGCTTTTGAGCAGCGCCGGCTGCACCCACGAAAGCCACCACGCCGCCTGCCACCCATCCGCTTAGAACCAACCGCTTCAGCACAACTCGCATCTCAAACCTCGCGAAAAATCACCCGACAGTCCGACCAGAAAATCCAGGCCATTCCACGGCCAACAAACGGCAACCCCGTGACACGTCCCCAATTTTCATTCTGGCCAAGCGGAGTAACTTCAGGCGGAGGGCTGAGCGCGGACCCAGCAGTAAGCGCCACAAACACCATTCACCCCATAAACCGCGCCACCACATCCGCCGCCGTTTCGATGTGCTGACTTTGCGAAAACCCACTCGCTTTGCGCGCCTTGAAATCGTGATCCCCATCGCCGAGCCACTCCACGCCAATTGCGCCACTCAGCCCATACCCCTCGACCTCCGCACGCGTCCCCAGGAGATCGCGCTCGCCCTGCACGATCAACGCCGGACAGGTCATCCCCGTCAGATGCGCGACTCGTAGAGATTGAGGTTTTCCCGGCGGATGAAACGGATACCCCAGGCATAGCAGTCCGCCGATCTTGCCTGCCGCGAACAGCTCATCCGCAATCATGCTGGCAACCCGCCCGCCCATCGACTTGCCCCCTATGAACACGAGCCGACCATCCCCGCCAACCTCTGTCACCACCGCGCGAAATTCCTCCATCAATTGCTCGACCTTGGGCGGCGGACGCTTGACCCCCACCGTGCGCCGCAATGCCATGTAGTTGAACTCAAACCGCGTTACGGCCACACCGTACCGCGCCAGCGCCGTGGCGATCCCTTCCAGAAACCCGCTGGTCATCGACGCCCCCGCCCCGTGCGCCAAAATCAGCTTCGGCACATCCCCATCCGGCCCGGTGGTCAAAAAGTCTGTCACGCGGGAAATTCTCCTTCGCTTATGGTAACGTGAATCGATTTCAGCCTCATTTTAGGGCAATCTTCCCGGGGTCCAATACCGGCGAGATCGCTTAAGCGGCCAATGAAAGAAGGCATCAATGGTTTGTCAGCCAGGCAAGTTGACCAGAGGGTTTTGAATGCGGTTCGCAGGTGTTTTCTCCAACGTGGTTTTGGCGTTCGTCTGCGCGAGCATGACGTTCGTCGCGTTCGAGTCCGCCTCGATTCCTGTTGCAAATCGCGCATCCCATACCAGCGCTGAACCGACCCCACCTCAAACTCCCGCACTCGATCACTGGTCCACCGTCGCGCGCCCCCTCGAACAGGAGATGGCCCCGGCCTCGGCTCCAGTCGTTATAACAGCTGTGCCCGTGCCCGTTGCCGTGGCTCAAGCGACACCCGAACCCGCCATTGTCGAGCCGTCCGCCCCAGTCGTCGCACCGCCGCCACCCGCGCCAGTCATCGTCGCCGCTGCCCCACTCGTCGAACCGGCCCCCTTCGCCGCTCCCGCCGCAGCGCCAACTCCGCCATCCCCTGCCGCCGTCTCGCCCGATCCCCCTGCCGAAACTGGCGGCACCCCCGGCCTGAAGCCTGCCAAGGCCCTGTTCGGCGCCGTCGCAACGCCCGCCCCGCTCGCCTCGCGCGCCATCGGCACGTATGCCAAAGGCTGCCTGTCCGGTGGCCAAGCGCTCCCCGTCGATGGCCCCACCTGGCAAGCCATGCGCCTCTCGCGTAACCGCAATTGGGGCCACCCCAAGCTGATCAAGTTGATCGAAAAGCTCGCCGCCGACGGCAAGGAACAGGACGGTTGGCCAGGCCTCCTCGTCGGCGACCTTGCCCAGCCTCGTGGCGGCCCGATGATCACCGGCCACGCCAGCCACCAGATCGGCCTCGACGCCGACCTCTGGCTGACCCCCATGCCCGACCGCCGCCTGACCAGCAAAGAACGTGAAACCATCGAAGCCACCTCGATGCTGAGTGACGACGGCACCACCGTGAACCGCGACGTCTGGACCCAACAGCACTTGGCGATCTTAAAGCGCGCCGCCTCCTACCCCGAGGTTGAACGCATCTTCGTCCACCCCGCCATCAAGCAGGTCCTCTGCTATGCCGCCAAAGACAACCGCAATTGGCTCACCAAGGTCCGTCCCTATTGGGGCCACCACTATCACTTCCATGTCCGCATGCACTGTCCGGCGGGCTCGGGCGATTGCGAACCGCAAAAGTCCGTTCCCGGCGATGATGGCTGCGGCAAGGAACTCGACGATTGGTTGAAACTCATCGCCAACATCAAGCAAGAGCCAGCGCCGCTGCCGATCCCGCCCCCCGTCGTCGCAGCCAAGCCGCCGAAGGAAAAGCCGCCGATGACGCTCGACCAGCTCCCGCAGGCGTGCAGGGTCGTGCTGGCCACCGGCAATCCCCAGCTGACGCGCGACATCGCCGCCGCCGCCAAAGCAGCCGAAATCGCCAAGGGTCTCAAAGCCCTGAAAGAGAAATCAGCCGCAACGTCCCCAACTGCTCAATCCAAGCCGCAAGCAACGCCGCAGACGGCGCCTGTGACCACGCCTGTTACAGCGCCCGTGCCCAAACCCCACGCAGATCAAAAAAAAACCGTCACGCATTAAGCCGGAACCGGACCATTCCTCACGCCTCGCGCGCAGCGCCGGAAGCATCGACAACCCCCCATCACGCCTCCCGTATGACCCTCGGCGGCCCCAAACCCAAACCGCGCCCGGCTTCCAGGCCCCGTCCATAGGTGATCCACCTTCACCTTCCGGTAAGCTCGCCACGCTTAACACCTATTGAAAGCAAACAGCCCCCTTCAACCAAACCTAAACCCTTCCGCTCTATCATCGGCTGCATGCGTATCCTTCATTGTCTCCGCGCCCCAGTGGGCGGGCTGTTCCGTCATGTCCTCGACCTCGCAGCCAGGCAGGCCGAACTGGGTCACCACGTCGGCATGATCGCCGATAGCCAGTCAGCCGACGCCCTCACCGAGCAGCGCCTCTCAGCCATCGCCCCCAAACTCGCCCTCGGCCTCCACCGCGTTGCCATGAGCCGCACGCCGGGCCCCTCCGACGTCAAAGCTTACCGCGCCATCACCGCCCTCGCCCGGCCCCTGAACCTCGACATCCTCCACGGCCACGGCGCCAAAGGCGGTGCCTATGCAAGGCTGGCCGCCCGCGCCCTCAAGGCCAAAGGCCAGACCGTCAAAGCCTTCTACACCCCCCACGGCGGCACCCTGAACTACGCCCCCACCTCCCTTGAAGGCCGAATTTACATCCACCTGGAAAAGGTTCTCGACAAGCTCTCCGACGGCCTGATCTTCGAAAGTGCATACGCTGCCCGCCTCTATGGCGAACGCATCGAGACCGGCCGCGCCCCCCGCCGCGTCATCCACAACGGCCTCCAGCCATCCGACTTCGCCCCCGTCACGGCCGCAGCCAGCGCCACCGATTTCCTCTTCATCGGCGAACTGCGTGCTGTGAAAGGCATCGACGTCCTCCTGCGCGCCCTGGCAACCATTAACGCGGGACGGTCAGCCCCGGTTACCGCGACCCTCGTCGGTTCCGGCCCCGACGCTGCAGCCCTCAAATCCCTGACCGCTGAACTTGGCCTCTCAACCGCCGTCACTTTCCCCGGCGCAATGCCAGCTAGTCTTGCCTTCCCGCAAGGTCGCGCCCTGATCGTGCCGTCGCTCAAGGAGAGCTTTCCCTACGTCGTGCTGGAAGCCGCCGCCGCCGCCATGCCGCTGATCTCGACGAATGTCGGCGGCATCCCCGAAATCGTCGAGGCAACCGATACACCCCTCATCCCCCCCAATGACGTTCCAGCCCTCGCCGCCGCCATGGCCGCCCTGGTTAACAATCCCATAACGGCACAGGCCCGCGCCGCCCGTCTCAAAATCGCAGTCGCCAGCCGCTTCACGGTTTCGCACATGACCGCCAACGTCCTCGACTTCTACGCCAACCCCGCCACCCATTTTCGTCATGCAGGCGTAGGCCGGGACCCAAGCAACCATCAATTGGGAACGAGCCTGTGACGTGCCTCAGTCCCTGTCTCTCCCGTACTTTCGAGCACCTTAACCTCTCGCTAACCATACCGCCTCAAGCGCTCCGCCCACCAACCACCCCTGGCATGGACCCTGCAGCTTTACCGTCAACTTTGATCCCTCTGTTGCGGTTGACGAACGATGCACTCCACCAATCCCTCGGCCCAGTTTGCTTTCGGTAACGGCGGCGCCGTCTCGATCAGCGTCCCGCGTCTGGCCGACTTCTCCTACGCCAACACATCGAGCCTCATCTCGCCCGTCGTGCTGCGCGGCTTGTTTGCTGCCGTCGAAGGCGCGTTCGTAACGCTCGCTGGTTTCGCCATCGCCCAGATCTACGTCGACGAGCCCCTCGTCCACGCCAACCCCAACTACTGGTTTGCTCACGTCGGCATGGGCTTTGCGACCGTCATGTCGTTCGAGCTGTTCGGCCTCTACGCCATGTCAGCCCTGTCCTCCTCGCTCAAGAGCATGCCTCGCGTGGTTGTCGCCTGGACGGTTGCCTTCACCGCCCTCGTCGCCGCCGTGTTCTTCCTGAAGATCGGCACCGAGTTCTCCCGCGTCTGGGTTGCCACCTGGTACGGCGTGGGCAGTGGTGGCCTCATTCTAGGCCGCCTCGCCATCTCGGCCTACCTTCGCCGTCTGGCCACCCAAGGCCGTCTCTACCGCCGCGCCGCGATCTTTGGCACCGGCGACGTAACCGCCGAATTGATCGCCCAGCTCGAAGCCGACATTTCCGGTGACATCCGTATTTGCGGCATCTTCGACGACCGTGATCTCCCCCGCAACGGCGAACCGGCCCAAACCATGCTGGCGGGTTACCCCCGCCTGGGCGGCATCGGCGATCTCGTTTCCTTCGGCCGCAAAACCCGCCCCGATCTCGTCATCGTCGCCCTCCCCATCAGCGCCGAAGACCGCGTCGCGGCTGTCATGAAAAGCCTCTCGGTGCTGCCCGCAGAAGTTAAACTCCCCGCCCGCGCCACCAAGCTGCGCTTTACGCCCGGCACCTATTCCCACGTCGGTTCGGTCGCCATGATCGATCTCTACGACAAGCCCATCACCGACTGGGGCACAGTCTCGAAATGGCTGTTCGACAAAATCGTCGGCATCGTGGCCCTGATCCTGCTCGCCCCCGTCATGGCCGCCATTGCCATCGCCATCAAGCGCGACAGCGCAGGCCCTGTGCTGTTCCGCCAGAAGCGTTACGGCTTCAACAACGAGCTGATAGAGGTCTACAAATTCCGCTCGATGTACTCAGACCGCTGTGACGCCAACGCCGAAAAGCTCGTCACCCGCGACGACGACCGCGTCACCCCGGTCGGCCGCTTTATCCGCAAAACGAGCATCGACGAACTCCCCCAGCTTTTCAACGTCGCCCTCGGCAATCTCTCCCTTGTTGGGCCCCGGCCCCATGCCGTCCAGGCCAAAGCAGGATCCAAGCTCTACGATGAAGTCGTCGACGGCTACTACGCCCGCCACCGCGTCAAACCCGGCATCACCGGCTGGGCTCAGATCAACGGCTGGCGCGGCGAAACCGACACCGCCGACAAAATCCAGCAGCGCGTTCTCCATGATCTTTACTACATCGAAAACTGGAGTGTGTTTCTTGATGCCTACATCCTCTTCAAGACCCCCTTCGCCCTCCTCTCCCGCAAAGAAAACGTCTACTGATCGCGGTCGCTGCCTATCCTTTTTGTCATCCTCGGGCTCGTCCCGAGGACCCATCGAGCAGCAGGGGTAACCAGTCAAATAGGCCTCCCACCCTCCCGTTATCCTCCCTCACCCTAATGCCCACCAAGAGAGGCTGGTATCCAGTCCACCCTCATTCAACTCCAACCTCTACTCCGGACTTGGCCCAAAACCTGCAAACCCTCCTCCCCACTCCCCA
>JANOVN010000375.1:0-8113 GCA_031417455.1 Hyphomicrobiaceae bacterium
ATACCAACGCGCATAAGTACTGACTTATGCGCGTTGGTATCCGCGCGTGGGGTTGCCTCGCCGTAGGCGATCTTTCAGATCGACGCGGCCACGCGCAAAGCAAAGAGAATACCCGCCCGCAGCCTGTCGAACGAAGAGTCAAAACTTCTGCGGGCTGGTATTACCTCAAAAACCAAACTGCTTCGCAGCGATGGCCAGCAAACTCAACGCGCCGATCCAGATCGCACCTGTCTGAAGCCAAGACGCCCGCGAATTCGCCCGCGCCAGATTTCGCAGTGTCTGATCACTCAGTCGAACGCCCAATGTCGAAATCGCGCCCAACGCGGTTGTCGCCCGTTCCGCATTTTGCATGAACTGTGGCAGATCCCCTAAAATCTTCGCAATCTCGCCGGCACCCTCGCCAGCTTCCCGCAGCCGCCCCATCGGCCCAAGGTTGCGCTCCATCCATTCTTTAGCAATCGGCTCCGCCGCCACCCACAAATTCAGATGTGGATCGAGCGACCGCGCGACACCCTCGACGATGACCATGCTCTTCTGCAGCAATATCAACTCGGGCCGCGTCTCCATATCGAACACGTCGGTATAGGCAAACAACTGCCCGAGCAGATCGGCCATTGAAATCTCGTCCGCCGTCCGCCCGTGGATTGGCTCACCGATGGCCCGCATCGCCTGACCGAAAACGGCGACATCGTGGTGAGGCGGCACATACCCAGCCCAGAAATGAACTTCAGCAGCGCGCAAGTAGTCGCGCGTGATCAATCCATGCAGGATCTCAGCGAGGAACCGTCGCTCCCGCATCCCCAGCCGACCCATGATTCCAAAATCGACGGCAACGACATTGCCCGCGACATCAATGAACAGATTTCCTGGATGCATGTCCGCATGGAAAAATCCGTCACGCATCGCATGCTGCAGGAAAGTCTGCAGGACCACCAGTCCGAGTGCCTTCGTGTCGTGCCCGGCAGCTTTCAAAGCAGCGAGATCGGCGATGGGCGTCCCGTCGATCCACTCGGTCGTCAGTACGCGCTTCTGCGTCCGCCGCCAGTCGATCCCCGGCACACGAAACTTGACCGCATCCCCCTCGATGTTGTCGGCCATCTCCGAGATCGCCGCGGCTTCGAGCCGCAAATCCATTTCTAGATCGGTCGTGCGTTTAAGATTTGCAACAACGGCAAGCGGCTTCAAGCGCTGCGCGGTTGGCACCCAGCGGTCGACCATACGGGCAGCAAACGCATAGCTATCCAAATCGCGCTGAAACCGCTTTTCGACGTTGGGCCGCAGGATCTTGACGGCCACGTTCCGGCGCACGCCGTTCTCGATCACGACGGCCTTGTGGACCTGGGCAATAGAAGCGGCGGCAACCGGTGGACCAAACTCCGCAAAATGATCTTCCAGCTTTCCGCCGAGTTCCCGCTCCACGGTCGCCCGCGCCAGCGCCATCGAAAACGGCGGCTGTTTATCCTGGAGATGAGCGAGGTCGTGCGCAAGTTCTGGTCCAATGACATCGGCGCGCGTTGCGAGGAATTGGCCGAGTTTGACATAGCTGGGACCGAGCCGCGTGAGCGCCGCGCTGATGCGCTTGGCCTTGGGTTGCCCCATCCGGAATGGGGCAGACACCCAGCCGATTGGAGCGACGAGCGCTCGCGCGACCTGCAACGCCGGCGGCACGGCCATTCCTTTGGGCACAAACCGCACGCCGTGCTGGGCAAAAACCACGCCCGCTTTGGCGAGGCGAAATGTATTCAAAAGTGCTGATGCCATTGGCTCGCAGGTTCATATGTTCAGCGGGCTAATCCCGCAGTGAACCGCACTTTGACGGGATGCGCCGTGCGGTCAAGGCGACATTGCAAACCGACTGAATAGCGTAGCGTATTCGACTTCGCTCGCCTGCTGGACCCTCGAAGCGACCGCATAGACCCGCATTCCCAACTTTAACCAAGCGTCCCGCTCACTATACGCACAATTGGAAAAAGACTTGTTCAAAAATCAAGATGGAACGATAGATCATGTAGGAAAGCACCAGCTGTGGGTTGAGAATGCCAGAATCGAGTGCATTTGCCGCGATGGCACGGGAATACGGCGCCCAATTTGCTGCTGGTTTCCTCGCATCTGCGATAGCTATGACCGCCATCTATACGGCGGTCCAGACACCCGTCCGGCCAGCAGCAACGACCCATCCCGATGTCATTAATCGTTTGAGTTTCGCAGGCTCGGCGTCTGGACACCCATCGCAGCTCATGCCGAACACGACCGTCATTGCCGTATCGCAACGCCTGTCGGAGTCAGCCCTAAGTCGGGCGCTTCAACGCCAAACCGCTTCTCCTCGGCTTCAAGCCGCGGCGTATGAAATTGCCGGACGGTTTTCCGGCATAAGTCCGGTCGTAGACCCGATCATTACGCCCGCAATCTCGGAGGCCGTAGCGCTTCCCTCCAAACAGGACGCACCACGAAACGTCCCCTCAGCCATGATACGGCCAATACAGCAGGACACATCCAGACCTCAGGCATCACCCAAGCCAAGCATTCGATTGGAAACGATGAGGAATGGAACCTCAACGACCCTGCTCGCCTTCCCGCTCGATCTCAATCCGTCATGGGCCGGAAAACCGGATGCGGGCCTTCTCATCGCAGGATTGCCGACAGGCGTGACTTTGTCGGCGGGGCGGCGGACGGCACTCGGTCTGTGGAAATTGTCGAGCGCCGACGCCAGGACGGTGCAAATCATGGTCGGTCCCACTTCCCCGTCTCAGTTCGACTTGACGGTCTTGCTGCTCGATGCCGATGGCTTGGTTGTCAATGGCATCGATGCCGTCGTCGCCATGCGCGATGCTGAACCCGGCATGACGGCAAAGAAGGTCACGGATCGGGCAGCGGTGACACCCAAACGAACGACTGGGCGGCGTAGCGCAGGCAACGTATCAACACGTCGCCACAAGTCTTTCCAAGAGCGCCAGATCGGTCACAAAACCAAGCGATCCCCGTCGTGGCAGACGGCTACCCTCCTGAACTCGGATGCCTCGCCAGCGACAAGTGATACCAACGCGCATAAGTACTGACTTATTCGCGTTGGAATCCGCGCGTGGGGTTGTCTCGCCGCAGGCGATCTTTCAGATCGACGCGGCGTCGATGCGAAGCGTCGCAGAGCGATGACGCGCAAACAAAGGAGAATACCGTCGCGCAGCCGACGAACCATAGAGTCAGAACTTCTGCGCGATGGTATGATATCCAAAGGCCCAAGAATACCGCTCAGAATTGACAATTTTCCAAGTGAACTGACGACGCAAAAAAACGCCCGCAAACCTTCCAACTTGCGGGCGTCGATGAACGTCGAGAGCCGGGGAACCGGGTCGACGATGATTACTTGCAGAACGTAGCCGCGACATGGCAGGTCACTTGGCCGCCGTCGGGAGCGCACTTGTACTTGTCGGAAACCTTGTAGCCTTCAACTTTGCTGGTTGCGACGTAACCAGGCCACAGACCCCAGCTGACGGCCTGAACGGCTGTCTCGAGAGCGAACCACTTGGCCTGGGATTCGGTCGGCGAGGTTGCCTTGGCATACTTCGTCACGCAGCTAGCGGCGCTGGCACTCGTAGAGCCAATCGCCAGAACGGCGAGGGTGGCGCAGGCCAAAGAAATTGATTTCATTGCTGATCTCCAGAGAATCTCAAGAATTCGAACCGAATCGCACGGTCGCGGGACGCTAAGCCAGCATGTTAACCTTGGTCAACGCTTGGATCGCCGTCGCACCTAAATCTTCCAGCCCGAATGCATCGCGGCCACGCCCCCGGTGAGGTTGCGATAACTGACGCGGTCGAACCCGGCGGCGCGGATCATGTCCGCAAAGGTTTCCTGATTAGGGAATTTACGGATGCTTTCAACGAGATATTCATACGGCTGCGCATCCCCGGCCGTCAGGGCCCCAAGTCGTGGGATCACTTCGAACGAATGGAAATCATAGATTCGGTCGAGGATCGGCACGTCGACCTTGGAAAATTCGAGCGCCAGCAATCGTCCGCCCGGCTTTAACACCCGGTAGGCTTCGGCAAGGGCGCGGTCGATATGCGTGACGTTGCGAATGCCGAACGCAATCGTATAGGCGTTGAACGTATTGGATTTAAACGGCAGCGTTTCTGCATTGCCCTCGACGCACGTGATGCGATGAGACAGACCGGCCTTTTCAACGCGCTTTGCGCCAACTGCCAGCATCTCGGGGCTGATATCGCAGATCGTGGCGGTCGCGCCCGTTGCTTCTGCGGATGCCCGCGCAAACCGCATGGCCACATCCCCGGTCCCTCCGGCAACGTCCAGCAGCTGGTAGGGGGCAGACCCAGTCCGCGGTGGATTGAGCCACGCGATCAGGTCGGCCTTCCATAGTCTGTGGAGCCCGCCCGACATCAGGTCGTTCATAAGGTCGTAACGCTCGGCAACCGTCGCAAACACCTGGTTTACGAGGCCTTGCCTGTCGCCCTCTTCCACTGTGCGAAAGCCAAAGGTTGTGCCGTAGTTTGCCGGATCATTGCGTTCTTTATTCATGAAACCCACCATAGCGCCGTCAGCCGCGCCGCGCTATCGTCCAAACATCGCACTTTCAAGTTTCGCGCGCTCACCATTTCCGCCCTTCACTTTGGCCCAAAAAGGAAGAGGGTTTGGGGGAACACTTCCCCCAATTGGGTGTGGGCGAAAGCCCACCCGCGAAGCGCTCCCAACTCAGCGCCACGGACCATATGCCAGAATTACCCGAAGTCGAGATCGTCCGCCGCGGCCTGGAGCCTGTGATGGCCGGGCAGCGAATTGTCCGCGTGGAACAGCGCCGGGCGGATCTGCGCTTTTCGTTTCCGGAGGGCTTCGTGCAGCGCCTGGAGGGCCGCACCATTGTAGCCGTTACTCGCCGCGCGAAATATCTGGTCGTGACGCTGAACGACGACACCGTTCTAATCATGCATCTCGGCATGAGCGGCCGCTTCAGTATAGACCCCGGACCCGGGCACGGTCTCGAGACCTTCGGCGACTACGTTTACAACACCGGCGCAAACGTGAAGCACGACCACGTCGTCTTCACGCTCCAATCCGGCGCGCGGATTGTCTACAATGACCCCCGCCGTTTCGGCTTTATGTTATTGAGTTCGTTGAGTAAATGGACAACGCTTCCGCTTTTCGCTGGTCTTGGAGTAGAACCGCTCGGCAACGAGTTGAGCGCGGCATATCTGGCGAACAAGGCGCGCGGCAAACGGGTAAGCCTCAAGGCTTTCCTGCTCGATCAGCGCATCGTGGCAGGGCTCGGCAACATCTATGTGTCGGAGGCGTTGCATCGGGCAGAGCTGTCACCGCAACGGCAGGCGGGCACGCTTTTGCGTAACGACGGCAAGCCAACGCAACGGGCAAACCGGCTGGTTCCCGAAATCCGCAACGTGCTCCAGGCCGCCATTGGCGCGGGCGGTTCAAGCTTGAAGGACTACCGCCACGCCGACGGCTCCAGCGGTGGCTTTCAAAATGAGTTCGCCGTCTACGGCCGTGATAGGCAACCCTGCCAGCGCCCTGGATGCACCGGAACAATCGAACGCACGGTTCAATCGCAGCGCGCGACTTTCGCCTGCAAGGTGTGTCAGCGCTGACGGGCGTGCTGCCCCAGTATTCGCGAAGTCCGCAGCGCCATGGCGCTGACGCCGACGATGATCAACGCTCCGCTCGCGAACACAATATTGGCGGCCCAATCGCCCTTGAGTGACCAGATTTTGCCACTGCCGACGAGCCACGCGAGGCCGACGGTCGCAGCCCATCCATGTGCCAGCGTAACGATGGTGAGCGCCCGCGAAAAAGACGCCGACCAGCGCGCTCCAAACCCGGGCGCAGCAAGATGAATGAGCGCAGCGATCAAAAGCATGCCGCTGCCGTATTGCCAGCCGTGCTGCCATCGCAGCGTGGTAAGCAGGTAAATGGCGAGCAAGCTGAGGCCGCCCCAGGCATAACCAAGTGCTAAAAGTTGCGCGTTCCTGGTCGCCGTCATGGGCAGTGCGTCCGTCAACGGTGGTCCCATGCAACTCGAAGTTTCGCACTGCCACCAGGGCCGGTTAAGCATCCAGCCAACCCGCAACATGGCGCCCGCACATGCCATCGCTGCAAAAACGGCCATCCCAACCGAGTCCTGAGCAGCGCCGATGACCTGTCCGGCGACGCTTGAAAGGAGCACGGCAACGGTCGCCGCCAATAATGGAGTGATCGGTTGCCGGACAGCAGGTGTCATCAAGGGCGGGCCTGTTCGAGCTTTTTCTCAGCAATCAAAGCATGCGCTCCGATGAGCGCAACGGCAATGGCTCCGAAGAAGAAGATGTTATTGGCGGCCCAGTCGGACCGGACCGGGCCGAGGGCAGTCAGCGTGAATTTGTTGTCGGCGACGAGACCAATCACAGCCATGAGCATGCCGAACATTTGCAGCAAGTTCAACGTGCGGCCCAGGCTCAGCATCGTTTCGTCTTCCTTCCCAGTCTCGGCATCGCGATCAAACATGATGGCAAGTCCGATGCACAGCGCACCGATGATCGCCAACCCGATGACGAATTGCCAGGTTTCGCGCCAAGTGAGGATGAACTCGTAGGTAACGAGAATGGCGCCAGCAGCCCAGATCCAAACGAGGCCGATGTAGCGCGAGGTGGTGGCGGCGAGCGCGCTGCGCGTAGCGTTTTGCGCCATCTGCTGGCGGTGGGTTTGCACCGCGACGATTGCAATCGACAACGTAACGAGCGCCGTCACGCCCAAATGCAGCCCGTGGTTCCCAGTCGCAGCGCTCAGGACAGTTACACAAGTGCCGATTGTAAAGGCTGTCATCCAGATGACGAGAGATGCCATCGAAGTCTCCTAGAAACAGCGCGCCGTCAGATGGTCAGTCGGGGCACGCGCATCATAAATTTGGGTCGCGAGTGGTGTAAATTGAGCCAGCAACATTTAGGAAGTCTAAAGGCTTGCTGGTTCGCCAGGATGATAGTTAACAAAAGTTGACCATGTGCGCTATTGGGTACCCGAATGCTAACCGGGCGAAGTCGCCTCCCCGTGGGTGCGCGGTTGTCGCCGGAAGGCGCATGTACCGTCGCCATTGACCAAAATCACGCTGGGCGCTATAGGACGGACCACACACCTCGAAACCTTCAAGTTTCGGGGCTTATTTATTTGAAGCCATCCAAGATAGCAACGATACTTCTGCCGACCCGCGCAACGGTCACCCATGACCTAAGATCGGGCGGCACGGTCGGCAGCGCTGTTGAACAAGGGACTTGAATACTATGGCGAATACGTCGTCGGCCAAAAAGGCCGCCCGCAAAGCAGTCCGCCGCACTGCAATCAATAAGTCGCGTATGACGCGCATGAAATCGCACGTTCGACTGGTCGAAGAAGCAATCACCAAGGGCGATCCCGCTGCTGCCCAGGCTGCCCTCAACGCCGCCGAACCTGTTCTGGTTCGCACCGCCCAGAAGGGCAACATCCACAAGAAGACCGCAAGCCGTAAGGTTTCGCGCCTATCGGCTCGTGTAAAGGCCATGAGCGCCGGCGCCGCCGCATAAAGCCGATTTTCAGGTTTGGAATATCGAGTTTAGAATATTTTGAAACGGACTGCCGCAAGGTGGCCCGTTTTTTTGCTATTGAACTGAGAAGAACGCGCAGTAGGGCCGCTCCAGGACCTATTTGGATCGGAGAGCGGGTGGCCAATGCCATTGCACCCGGAGATTGCGAGCCTTCGCGCACGCGCCTCGTCCGCACGACAATACGCAGGACGCTGGTTTGTCGTGCGCTACCGGCGAGCAAACCCAATGACCCTTTCGCTTTACGCCCGCTAGGCAACGAAGAGCCGCCTTTTATTTTTCAAGAGTCTACAACGCGGTGCGCATGGCTCGCCGGTCGCAACGGTCTTCCGGCGGCGGTCACTTTGCAGAATCAGCGGAAAGGAACTCCCTCACCGTACGCCACCGCCCGAACTTCAATCACGAACAGCCATGCTGCACCCCACCCCACGTCAGGCGGGCAATTTGTTTGCTAGACATATCAAGGACTTAGCAATAAAGTCCAATCGCTGAGCAAATCACTTTCGGTGTTGCTATTTCGCACCGCAAAATGCGCTCGTTTT
>JANOVN010000376.1:0-2560 GCA_031417455.1 Hyphomicrobiaceae bacterium
CCGCCAACGTCCTCGGGCGGGCAGCAGCGACCGCCCTCGATGCATGACGCCTTCTTCGGGGCGGGCTTCACGATCAACTGCTTTTCTAGCGTCACCCGATGCACCCAGTTATCGCCGAAATCGTAGACGTATTCGAACGATAGCGCATCAACGCGGTAGAGGCAGAAATCCTTGAGCTGGACCTCGGTCGCATCGAAGGTGCGGGGCTCATCGTCGTCGATTCGCTCGGCTTCGGCGAATTCGGCATCACCGTAGCGCAAACCGCCAATGACGAACTGATGCAGGTGGCTGTCGGTCCAACCGAACGCCGCCTGAAGGATGGGATGAAGCTGGGCAAGCGTGAAAGTCAGCGGCACGACCAGCCGCCGCCAGACAGGCGGCTCGATGCCCTCGATCACCACATAGATTTGGATGGCGGTCGGGTCGTCGAATATGAGTTGCTGCGTGGGTGTGTCGGTCGTCACCAGATCTCCTATCAGTTCGGTTGCCGACCAACGATGCAGAGCGTCCATCACTCGTCGGCAAAATAGTCTTCGTCCAGCTTCTTGATGACAATCGTGAGGTCATCGCGGACGCCGACGCCGTGACGAACGAGCAGGCGTGCAAGCTCTTCACCGTCAATCAAAATGATCCGGTGCTGCGTGCTCGCCGCGCCCTTTTTGGCGTCTGCTGTGAACTTAGATGACGTGACGAACACACCCTTGCTGGCGCGGGCGATTGCAAGGCTGCCGATGAAGCCACGGATCGTCTCGGGGCCGATGTTGCTGCCGTCTTTGTAGCGCTTGGCCTGGATGTAAATAGCGTCGAGGCCGAGGGCATCTTGCTGGATGACGCCATCGATGCCGCCATCGCCGGTGCGGCCAAGCCGCTTCCCCATCTCCGGGTCGCCGCCGCCGTATCCCATGGCAATCAGCAGGTCGACGACGATCTGCTCGAACCGGGCGGACGTGACGCTCCTGACGCGGGCCAGTATGTCGGCTTCAACGGCGGCGCTGATCAGTTTGGCGGCGCTGTCGATCTGATCATCGGGGTCGCAGATGAAGGCGCTTCGATAGTCGCGGGGTCAGGTGGAGCAACGGACGAGGTAGACTTACCATTTTCCACCCACCATGCCGCGAACGCTGGAATGGTGAGGAGCGTCTTGCGGTCGATTGGGCCAGGGGTAGCCGCCAGAAACGCGCGCCCTTCCTGGCTGATCGTGAAATGAGCGCGCCGCGTTGCTTCGAGCAATTCCGCCCGCACCAGATACCACTTGGACCAGGTACAACGGTTGGCGAACGTGGTCTGTTTGCCGCTTGGCATCCGTTCGGCGAGTTCATCTTCGGTCAAGCCGAAGTCCTTTGCGAGATCGGGGAGCAAAACGGCCATGTTAGTCTCTTGGCCCAACGCCGCCATCCGCTTAAGCAGCGGGGCCATGATCTGTTCGTAGGTAGGTAGGGGCATGGTGTACTCGAATTCCGGTAGGGCGCGTAACGGATCAGACAAAGACGCTATGTTGCAGTCGCAGGTGGCGACTTGAAGTGAAGCTCGTCGATCCATGCCGCTGCTCGGCGGATTTCCGACAATCGATCAACATCGGCGGACAGCGATTTCTCTTTCGCTCGAAGGCTTTCGAGGATTGCCAGCAAATCCTTGAACGGAAAGCTCACGTCAGACCATGCTTGGATCGCATTTGCCTGCCGTCTGATGTCGGCGAGCGAATTAGCCGCCTCCAAAGTTCCGTCGAGGATGCTCTTGATGATCAGCTTTGACGAAAGGGATGGAGCTGTATGCGCAGTCGTGCGCCCGCTCAATCGATCAATCAAACGCCCCCTGACCGACGACGAAACCGTGTCTTCGCCCTTGATGAGGTCAATGATCTCCTCGACTGGGCGGTTCGCCTGCCGGACATAGAAGAAAATCGGCAGCCAGTGTTTGTGTGAGTGACAGGAGTGAAGGACGTACTCGGCAGGGAACTGGACGGTTTCTTGTTTCAGGAAATTTCCAAGAACGTCCCGATCCTTGATGCTTTGCCGGACGATTTTCTCGCGGATCAGGACATCGGCAGGCGTTGAGGCGAGCTTTACGTCGCCAACCAGGCGAAGGGCCGCCGCGCCATCCTTTTGCACGAATTCGCCCTCGCGGATGAATTGCATTTTTTGAAGCAACTCGGGGCTGACGAACAGTGAGGCAGAACGGCCTTCGATTTGGCCGGTGCGGAAGTCAAGCATTGCGCCATCGGCACCGAGTTCAATGACGCGCTTTGCCAGCTCGCCAGCCTCATGGCGCGCTCGGCGATCTCGCTCCGCCAGCAACCGACGGAAATCAGCGCCAGCGATTGCGCGGCTCTCGCCGGGATATCGATAGTATGTGACACCAGCCTTGAAGGTTTGCTCGTCCTTGGTGGCGATCACGGGCCCGTCGTTCTCCTTGTGGACGTAGACTGCGCCCAATAAGTCTCCACCAAACTCGGCCCAGCCAAGTTCAAACCGGGGGCACGGCTCCATGGCCGAGCGGAACGCCATCGCAAAAGTGCTCGGGTCGAGAGTTTTGAACTGGCCGTCTTTGAGGCCAACCAAAA